>NZ_JBAMMY010000016.1:0-15750 GCF_051233685.1 Desulfobacterium sp. N47 | reverse complement strand
TGCTGACTGAAGTGGATTTATCGATATTAAAATATTGCCCGATTTGTTTCATATTATCACGCCGAAGCACTCTGATCAGATAAATCAAAACATTTCTTGGTTCATTATACGACCCCCGTCTTGATTTATAAATATCTTTTTCATCAACAGCATAATATTCACAAACAACTCCAAGAATTAATTTCCGGCTTGGATCAAGTAATTTTGACTCCGGGATATTCTCATCTTTTATAGATTTGTAATATTTGCCTTTAATCCAATCCAGAAAATTGTCAGAACCCAATATGGAGGGCCATTTCTTCGCTTCAATTATTTGGGTAATATTACCATCATCTTCAATGAAAACAAATTGCCGGTATCTTTTTATCCATTCTTCTTTGTTTTTTGTAAGAATTGAGAAAATAAATGTCTTATGAAGCCAGTTCCATTTTTGTGCTATCGAAAGATATCCTTTATGGCTGCTCCATTTATATGAATCCAATGTTGTAACAACGCCGGCTTTTATTGGATTTTGGTGAATATATCGAACAAGCTGTAATAGATAACTGTCTCCATCCACAAGAATCGATTTATATCTGCCTCTAAAAAGCTGACCGTCATAACCGTATTTTCTGTTGGATCTTTGGGTATAGACACCATTGATATGCCGCATAGTTCTTGAGATATTTCCATCCGGTGTCTGTAATAGGATATGATAATGGTTGGGCATTAAACAATAGGCGGCAATATTAACCTTCCACATTTCCGATGCATCTTCGAGAAGCTCAACAAACATTGCATAATCCATATCGTCTGCAAAGATCTTCTCATTCCGCCTTCCGCGGTTCATAACATGGTACCATGCACCCGGATATTCTATTCTAAGTGGACGTGACATGTTGCTTGTTTATTATGAAATAAAACAAAAGTCAAGAGCCAAAAGCAGACTTGACCCCAATTTCATGACCCCAATTTCAAAAGTCAAGAGCCAAAAGCAGACTTGACCCCAATTTCAATTTCTTTCTGCAAACCCTTCTGACTGCTGACACGACAACAGCTCAGGCTGCCTTGTACAACGACTCAAGCTGATGTTATAACTTCTTCACATTTTAGCCTATCTGAGCTTGAAGAGCATGAACCTCATCGTCAAGCCTGTTCGCTAAAAAATCCTCGGTCACCTCAAGATCGTATCGAGTTTGAAGATTTAACCAAAACTGGGGTGACATACCGAAAAAGCGTCCAAGCCGGAGAGCGGTATCCGCCGAAATGGATCTTTTCCCATGCACAATTTCATTTATGCGCCTTGGGGGCACACTTATATCCTTTGCCAAACGATACTGACTGATTCCCATAGGCTCTAAAAATTCCTCCATAAGAATTTCTCCAGGATGGATGGGGGGAAGCTGCTTGTTCATATAAACTCCTAATGATAATCTGTTATTTCAGCATCATACGCATCACCGTCTCTCCACTTAAAACAAATTCGCCATTGGTCGTTTATGCGTATGCTGTGTTGACCTTTCCGGTCTCTTTGCAATGCCTCTAATCGATTACCCGGTGGCGTTCGTAAATCATTCAATTGCGCTGCAGCATCAAGCATTACCAGTTTTTTCCGCGCAATGCGCTGAATATCCTGTGGCAACTTGGTTGAAATTTGCCTGCTGAATATTTTTTCCGTTTCTTTGTCTCGAAAGGATTTTATCATGGATAAGATAATAACGCAATCCGCTAATAACGTCAAGCATTATGTTGGTAAATGATTTAATATTAGCAAGTTATAACGGTGCGGGTAACCAGCTGCCAACAGTCTGCCGCAAACCAAAGACTTTAGCGAAAACCGCCAAGTTTCTCCCCGTCTGGTTCACCCGCTATGTTAGGTTTCTTTTCTAATTTCTTCATCAAGCATATATGTCGTTTCGATAGGTAAAAGTTTTGAAATATCTTTTAAGGTTTTTTCGATTCTTTTCTCGGTATCACGAGGTTTCTCGTCAGCATACTGGAGAGGATAGGAAAGGGTGTTTGATTTTCTACATGCTAATAAAATATTTCCTCGTTTTGGCAACCCAAAAACTTTCAACGTAAAAAGAAAAGTGTAAAATGGAATTAAATATACACAAGATCTGAGCTGTGCTGATAAACCAGCAATTCTTTTATGCATTTGAAGATGTTGCGAATTTCCACTAACCTCCATGCCCGGGGCAGGCACAACGAAGCATGAGAATACAGGAGCCAGGAGTCAGGAGACAGAATAACCATGCTGTTGTTTTTCTTCTGTATTCTGTATTCTGACTCCTGTATTCTCATATAAAGTATTTCACCCTGATAAAATAATAGAGTGTGAGAAATATCTGATAATATGATATTAAGGGTGTTTTCGGGCAAATTTGCCCTGTGTTAATATCAGCCTTGATTAAAAACAAAGTTTAGTTCAAATGGGATCAAATCCGCTCTTGAATTTCCATGCCTCATTATTATTTCACTACTCTCAGCTTATGAGTTTCCTGCAACTTTTTCCATAGTTCTGTAATAATAACCAATGAAGCGCGGTCGGCATCAAAATTATCTTCATCATCTTCGCCGGAAGCAATCCGGCATGATTCTAATAGTTCGGTATTTTCTCCCCATAACCCAAAATGATTCCGGATGTATTCACCCAATGAGAGTTGAAGGCTGCCTAAATCCTCAGCTCTCATATATGCAAGTGTTGATTTATCCTTTAAGGTCATTTCCCGGATAATGATATCTTCCGCTTTTTCAACAGTTTTGGGCAATTGAATCCATATGGGTTTATAGCTTGTTTCATTTGGGGAATGAGTACTGTCGGGCATACCTGTGTCCATGATATTCAGATAAAGGGCAGCTTCTAAAATGTCCGAAGCAAGCATATAAATATTGGGATTTTTGCCCGCACGGGTTCCTGTGACATTCAAGACTTTAATATCATGGCGCAACAGCCAGGAGTTAATCTCATTGGCGGCTTTAAATGACGTAATACTGTTAAGGTCTATATGCAGCCATGGTTTTTCATGTTTTGCAGCATATTTTTGTGTTAACGCCAATCCGCCTAAAAGTTTGCCATGAGATATCACCAATGTCCCGTCCGATTTAATTACGTTTTCTTCAGTGCGTTTACTGGAACTGGTGCTATCCATCTCCTTCAATTTATACTTTACGGGCAATACTCCGTCTTCAGTCTTGCGCCCTTTCGAAATCCATCCGCCATGTAATATTTCAAGCTTTATGGCAATATCCAGTGCGGCTCTGTCAACGCCTGTTTGTCCACCTGATATGACTTTTGTAAGCATAATTCCTTTACCTTTTAACAAAGGTCAAACGGAGATTTCGCCCATCTCATATATGACAATCGTCTATATATTCGCGGAATGCTTTTTCCGTCTGAAATGTCCGCCAGACAGGCCGTTTGAAACGGCCATCACTTATTGTTCAGCTTATCGACCCAATTATAAATAGCATTACGGTATCTGTAGCCTATTATAAGACAAACAACACAAAGGGCCGTTATCAAAGCAAAGGCTCCGTATGATTTATCATAAAGGGATGCTCCCTGAAGACTTAACATTAAAGTTCCGGGCATACGCCCAATGGTAGCAAGAAGAATGAACACTTTAATCGGAAGAGCACTCAGGCCGAGAAGCATGCAAAGATAATCTTTAGGAAACCCCGGAAAAACAAACAAAACGAAAAGTACCATGACACCCTGATGCTTTATGATAGTATTAAATTTGTCCAGATAGCGGGATGGAACTATTTTTCTGATATAACGCTTGCCTAAAAAACGGCCTATTAAAAAATTTATCCACGAACCAAGCCCAAGACCTATGCTTGAATAAATAAAACCCTGTGATGCTCCGAAAATATAACCGCCTATAAAGCCCGTCGCTTCTCCCGGGATGGGAGCAAATATAACCTGAAGTACCTGAACTGCGATAAAAGCCACAGGTGCAACTATTCCAAATGAAGTGACAAAAGTTTTGATCTGTTCCCTGTCTGATAAAAGATTCCGATAGTAAACAGCCTGATTCCATAAAGGGGCCCTGAACATAAATATTAATACTGCAATCACGATAATACAGGCGCCGGACAGAATTTTTATTTTATGAGAACTAAGATTTGCCATAGGTAAGAACGGCTCTCGTTTTTATTCTGTTTTTTGCTGAGCCTTTACCAAAGCTGCAACGGCTGCCGGCAAGGCCTTGCCTTCAAGCAATTCAAGAAAAGCGCCGCCTCCTGTTGAAATAAAAGTCATTCTGTCCGCTTCTCCTGCTTTATGGACAGCCATATCGGTATCACCTCCGCCTACTATCGTCATGGCGTAGGAATTTGCCAGGCTGTTGACCATTGCCATTGTGCCCCTGCTGAAAGCATCCATTTCAAATGCTCCAAGAGGACCATTCCAGATTATTGTTTTGGCATCGTTTAAAGCTTCCGAAAAAAGCAGAGAAGAAGCAGGGCCTATATCAAGAAACATCCATCCTTTCGGTATTTCAGCAACAGGCACATTTTTTGTAACGGCATCCGCAGAAAAAGAATCGGCTGCAACACCGTCAACCGGAAGATAAAATTTAATACCTTTTTCATAAGCTTTCTTCATTGTGGATGCGGCGACTTCCAGAAGATCTTCTTCAACCTTTGAATCTCCCACATCAATACCCTGGCTTTTTAAAAAAGTATTGGCCATTGCCCCGCCTATTATCAGTTTATCAACACGCTGAATCAGATTTTCCAGAGCCGCCAGCTTGGTTGAAACTTTTGACCCTCCTATAACAGCGACTAACGGCCGCTGGGGATTCGCCATGGCTTTATTAAAATAATCCAGTTCTTTCTGAAGTAGAAATCCGGCAACCGATACAGGCACATGCTCTGTAATTGCAACTACCGAAGCATTCGCCCTGTGTGAAACTGCAAAAGCATCATTCACATATACATCGCAAAGCTGGGCCAGCTTTTTCCCGAAATCATCGTCATTTTTTTCTTCTTCAGGATGAAACCTGAGATTTTCAAGGAGCAGAACATCACCATCAGACATTAAAGATATCAAAGAGTTCACATCGGGCCCTATACAGTCTGACGCCATCTTAATGTCTTTATTAAGATAAGTGCCAAGACATTTTGCAACAGGCGCAAGACTGAACTGGGGAGAAACTTTGCCCTTTGGTCTTCCAAGGTGAGATGCAATAATAAGCTTTGCATTGTTTTCAATTGCGTAAGTTAAAGTCGGAAGTACGGAAGTTATTCTGGTGTCATCGGTTATATTCATCTTTTCATCCAAAGGCACATTAAAATCGACTCTGATAAATACGCGTTTGCCTGAAAGGTCTATATCTTTTATTGTTTTCAAAACTTCCTCCTTATTTCGTTGTGTTTTTTTCATCTATCTTGCGGGATAACTCTTTTTTGGCGGACCATCTTTTGAAAAAACCGATCATGCCTGCTTCATAATGCCTGTCGGTTAATTCTTCACGCACCTTAAGACCGTCTCCCTTATTCATAGCAGTTTTAAGACAATCGGTCTTTAAATGGCAGGTAAGGCAGGAATCCGGCGAGCATCTTAAGCCGTTTTCCGCCATTGGAAAAACAATATCTATTTTCCCGAAACATTCGGGGTTTTTTGTTTTGTTTACAGTCATTTATATAATCTTTTTACTTAAAGCTCTTTTATCTGTGCATCAAATTCGCGGTTAATTTTTTCGATATAACCATGGTCCGCAAAGCTGAAGTATTTATTGTCCCCTATTATAATATGTTCATGAACAATAACTCCCATAACCTTGCATGCGAAAATAAGCTGCCTTGTAACTGCAATGTCTTCGGGAGAAGGCGCAGGATCGCCTGATGGATGGTTATGCGCAAAAATCAAAGCTGCGGCATGGTAATCAAGAGCAGCCTTTGCAACTTCCCTTGGATATACAGAGCTTGATGTGAGCGAACCCTTAAAGAGTGTTTCAGTTCTTATGACTTTATTTTTTGCATCAAGAAAAATAACCTCAAAGCACTCAATATTTTTATCCCGCAGGTTATGAGTCAGATAATCAAACAATTCCTTGGAATTGCTTAAAGGGTCTTTGTTGATCAATTTTTTTTCGAGATACCTGTTTACCGCTTCATTAACAAGCTTGATTCCAAAAAGATTAACCGGCCCTATACCTTTTATCTCACTCAATTCGCCCGGGGAAGCTTCAAGGACACCCTGAAAAGTTTTAAATTTATTTAAAGCAGCCTTTGCAGCTTCCTTGCAGTCTTTACGCGGGGTAGCAAGAGTCAGCAAAAGTTCTATTACTTCATAATCATGGAAACCGGAAAGGCCGGACTCAAGGAATTTATCACGCAGCCTTTGCCTGTGTCCTTCGCCCTTTTCCTGTGTTTTATCTTTGCTCATCCGTTTCCTGCTTAAGATCACGCGTCATAAGCCTTAAGACAGCCTCTTTGGGAGAAACATCCTCGTATAATATACTGTAGATTTCCTGGGTAATAGGCATTTCAACATCAAGCTTTTTTGAAAGGTTATAAACCGATTTTGTTGTATTTACACCTTCTGCGACCATGCGCATCTCGGAAAGGATTTCCTTTAATTTCTTGTTTTGCCCTATTTTTTTGCCGACCGCATGATTTCTGCTTAAATCACCGGTACAGGTAAGAACCAAATCACCTACGCCTGCAAGACCTGTAAATGTTTCCGGTTTTGCTCCCATAACCAGCCCGAGACGTTTTATTTCTGCAAGTCCTCTTGTTATAAGCGCCGCTCTCGTATTTAATCCAAGATCAAGACCATCTATAATTCCGGCTGCAAGCGCTATAACATTTTTTACGGCGCCTCCCAGTTCAACTCCTATAATGTCATCATTTGTATATACTCGGAAAAACGGAGTTGCAAATAAATGCTGGACAAAAGCAGCTACATCAGGGTTTTTCGATGCCACTGTCACAGCTGTAGGAAAGTTTTTTGCAACTTCTCTTGCAAAACTCGGCCCTGAAAGAACGGCAAAATTATCTTCGGAAATATTATTCATACATTCTTTGAGAACACCGGACATGGTTAAATATGTGCCGTTTTCTATACCCTTTGAAGCAGATACTATTATTGTTTTTTCATCAATCAGGCCCGAAATTTTTACAGCCGTATCGCGCATCACATGGGATGGAACAACTATCAATACCAGGTCTTTCCCTTTCACAACATCGGCAAGATCATTTGAAGGAAAAATATTTGAAGAAAGCACTATGTCCGGAAGAAATACCTGATTCTCATGAAACTCTTCAATCTGCTCCTTTACTTCTTTTTCAAAAACCCAGAAATCAACCTTAAATCCTTTATTACCAAGAAGATTGGCAAGCGCCGTCCCCCAGCTTCCTGCCCCAACCACACCGATTTTAGCATTGTTTACATCCGATATAATATTCATTAAAAATCCAAATCATTAGCATTGTATTAAAAATGGAAAGAGCTCGTATTATTTACTGTTGACTCCGGTTTAGTCTTTTTCAGCAAGTCTTGCTGCTCCGATTACTTTTTCAGTCGCTTCCCTGTTAATAAGCTTTACACCCTGGGTATTGCGGCTGATAACGGAAATGCCGCTTATGGGTGTGCGGATTATTTTGCCGGAATCCGCCATAAGCATAAGATCATCATCTTCATCTACAATCAGTATTGCAACCACCTGGCCGTTTCGTTCACTTGTTTTTATACATATAACACCCTTTCCTCCTCTTTTATGAACAGGATATTCATCAATGGATGTTCGTTTACCAAAACCGTTTTCCGTAACGGCAAAAAGGGTCTGCCCATGGGTCAAGACCTCCATTCCCACTATTCGATCACCCTTGGCCAGACGCATCCCGCGAATCCCTCCGGTGACACGGCCTGTTGCACGTATATCCGATTCGTGGAAACGAATGGATTTCCCCATGGCCGAGCATACAAAAACATTAAGCGTTCCATCTGTAATACGCACTGCTATAAGCTCATCTCCTTCATCAAGCTTTAAAGCCTTTATGCCTCCTGCCCTTGGCCGGCTGTAAGCCATGATATCCGTCCTTTTAATCTGACCGCTTCTTGTCGCCATGATCACAAAAGAACCGGGTTCAAAATCCTTAACAGCAAGAACAGTAGTAAGTTTTTCACCTTCAGCAAAGTTCAATAGATTGACTATGGCTTTGCCCTTGCTTGTCCGTCCGGCTTCAGGAATATCATACACCTTGCACCAGTAAACTTTGCCCTGATTTGTGAAAAACAGAAAATAGTGGTGAGTGGATGCGACGAAGAGCATCGATACGAAATCCTCTTCTTTTGTCATCATCGCTGTTTTGCCTTTGCCACCACGACTTTGTGAATTATAAATGCTTGCCGGAGTTCTTTTGATATATCCATCTTTGGAAACAGTTACAACCATATCCTCTTCTACAATCAAATCTTCAATTGAGATATTTTCCGTTTCATCAATAATTTCCGTGCGCCGCAAATCGCCGTATTCGTTTTTTATCTGGGTAAGCTCATCTTTTATAATATTTAACACAAGAGTTTCACTGGCAAGAATTTCTCTGTACCTTGCAATATCTTTTAATAAATTATCATATTCCTCAATTATCTTTTCCCGCTCAAGGCCGGTAAGCCTTTGAAGGCGCATATCCAGCACAGCCTGAGCCTGGATTGGAGTCATATCAAATCTTGATATCAGCGATTGTTTGGCTTCTGAAGGAGATTTTGAGGTTTTAATCAATAAAATTACTTCATCAATATTGTCTATTGCTACTTTTAATCCCTCAAGTATATGCGCCCGTGCTTCAGCCTTCCTCAACTCAAACTTTGTCCGCTTTATTATAATATCTTTGCGGTGCAGCACAAAATACTCAAGAATTTGCTTTAATGTAAGGACCTCCGGTCTGTTGTTGACAACAGCAAGAAAGATAATTCCGAAAGTGCTTTCCATGCGGGTGTGTTTATAAAGGTGATTTATGATAATCTTTGACATCTGGTCTTTCTTAAGACCGAGAGCAATACGCATACCTTCCCTGTCCGATTCATCCCGCACATACCTTACACCTTCTATCTGTTTGTCACGGATCAACTCTGCAATTTTTTCTATCAGCCCTGCTTTATTGACCATGTAGGGAAGCTCTGTAACTACTATAGTTTCGCTTTGGTTTTTTTTATCCGTTTCCACCATAACACGGGCGCGAACCTTTACTTTACCTCTTCCTGTGGAATAAGCATCATATATTCCGCTTCTTCCGTGAATTATACCGGCTGTCGGAAAATCCGGACCGGGAACTATTTGAATAAGCTCTTCGCAGGTAATATCAGGATTATCTATAAGAGTTTTTATTGCTTCTGCAACCTCGGAGAGGTTATGCGGAGGAATGCTTGTAGCCATACCAACAGCAATACCCGAAGATCCGTTTATCAGAAGGCACGGAATTTTAGCAGGCAATATTGATGGCTCGGTCAGAGACTCATCATAATTCGGCACGACATCAACAGTCTCTTTGTCGAGATCTTCCATCATTTCCTGCGCAAGCCGCGTCAATCTGATTTCAGTATAACGCATTGCCGCCGGGGGATCTCCGTCTACAGATCCGAAATTGCCCTGGCCATCGACAAGCAGATACCTTAAAGAAAAGCTCTGGGCCATACGAACAATAGTATCGTAAACAGCCGTATCACCATGCGGATGATACTTACCTATTACATCGCCAACTATTCTGGCTGATTTTTTATACGGCTTGTTCCAGTCGTTTTTAAGCTCGCGCATGGCATAGAGAATGCGGCGATGTACAGGCTTAAGACCATCGCGGACATCAGGTAAAGCCCTCCCGATAATAACGCTCATAGCGTAATCGAGATAAGACTTTTTCATTTCCGTCTCTATATTGATCTCTGATAATTTTTCAGTTTCCATCATATTAAAAAGCCTTCAGTTTTCGATTGTCTGCCCGGACGGGCGCACACTCTTTATGCTTTGGCGGCAAATACTGCGGCTGCAAGCAAAAGAATAGTTTCATAAACAATAACACAAGCATAACTGCCACAAACAGCATATACCATACCTCCGCCGATTATGGCAGGTATGCCGCAAACAATAAGAATCCCCAATTTCCTGCTAAGATTCATCATATAAAACCTCAAATACGATAATTAAATAATAAAAACACAAAACCCGATAAAAACGAATACCGAATGGCGAAAATCTATATTCTGTATTCGTTTTCTGTATCCGGGTTATTTTCTTTCGATAATCATGGCCATTCCCATACCGCCGCCTATACACATGGAAATGAGCCCTGTGGAATATCCTTTTCTTTTCATCTGGTTCATTCCCGAAACCATCTGACGCCCTCCGGTACATCCAATCGGGTGTCCCAAAGAGATTCCGCTTCCCAGTTCATTGGGCCTGTCATTTTCAATACCGAGTTCGCGCATACAACCGATTGCCTGGGATGCAAAAGCTTCGTTTAATTCTATCATGTCTATATCTTTTAATGTCATACCGGCTAATTTCAATGCTTTTTTAATTGCAGGAACGGGACCAAGACCCATATATGCCGGATCAACACCGCCCGATGCAAAAGATTTAATATAAACAATGGGTTCAAGGCTAAGCTCTTTCGCCTTTTCCAGGCTCATCATAACAACTGCTGCTGCACCATCGTTTATTCCGGAAGCATTTCCGGCTGTAACGGTTCCATCTTTTTTGAATGCCGGTTTTAATTTAGCCATTTTTTCAACACTTGTATCCATAGGCCGCTCATCCGTATCTATCACAGTATCGCCTTTTCGCGTTTTTATGATGACAGGGGTTATTTCTTCTGCAAAAATGCCGTTTTTTATTGCAGCCATAGCCCGTTGATGGCTCAAAGCACCAAGCTGATCCTGCTCCTCTCTGCTGATTCCATACATGGCAGCAATATTTTCAGCAGTTAATCCCATATGATAGCCGTAAAATATCTCATATAATCCGTCTAAAACCATTAAATCCTGGATCTGGCCGGTTCCTGAAATTTCCATCCTGTAGCCCCAGCGTGCTTTTGGAAGCGCCATAGGCACAAGACTCATGTTTTCCTGTCCTCCGGCAATTATGACTTCGGCTTGTCCGGCCATTATGGATGTTGCACCCAAAGCAATTGCCCTAAGCCCTGAACTGCATACTTTGTTAATGGTAAAGGCAGGTGTTTCCTTTGGAATACCGCCACGGATCATTGATTGTCTTGCAGGATTTTGTCCTAAACCGGCCTGAAGCACATTTCCCATAATAACTTCATCAATTTCAATGGGTTGTTTTGAATTATCCCAATCGGAATATTTGCTTTCAAGCTCGGTTATTCCTTTATTTTTCAATTTTTCGGGAGCATTATCCATTGTATTTGCTCCTACGACCGGTCTGAGCCCAGTTCTTTTAAGAGCATCTTTTATAACCAAAGCTCCTAAATCAATGGCAGAAACATCTTTTAAACCCCCACCAAATGTACCTACAGCAGTTCTTGCGCCTCCAACAATTACAACTTCTCTCATATCAATAAACCTCCTGATTTTGACGGCTTTTCAAAAATCCATCCGTCCGGCTTGAGTAAACTATTTTTTTTACAGATAATAAATTCCATGTTATGTGAATCGGTTCATAAATCTTATAAAATTCAAGATCAAAGACCATTAACATATAAAAAGGCAGAAGGTCAATGATAAGCAGAAAAAGAAGAGAATTATTAAAGATGAAAATAATGGAAACATAAAAACAGTCTGCAAGGCTATTATTTTTTTCTATTTGATCTCTATCTGATTTTACAATATGCTAAGTGCGATGCTTCCGTAAAAAGTCCCAAAACCGTCATACCGGCGAAAGCCGGTATCCGGAACCTGTTGAAATTGCCGGATGCCCCCGGCTTAAAGCTTGCCGGGGCAGGCTTATCGGGTCCGGCATGACGAAACATATATTTTCCGACTTATTACAAGTCCGTCAAATATGTTGCATCAGCAACAATTGGTTTTAAGGATAAATTTCATAAAATAAAGCAATAACACGGTTTCTAAAACCATTATATGTATTTTTTTACTCATTCCTAATTCTAATAAACCTAAGCAACATCTTGTATTGTTTATAATTTTAACAGAAGCAATTCGCAGGCAGAGATCATAGCAGCATGAAAAAAACAAGCATTTTAATAGTTGAAGACACTCCGGTTGTTTCTTTGGCACTTGAAGCCGGTTTGAAAAATCATGGATATTTAGTATCTGCGATTGTCACTTCAGGAGAACAGACAATTCAGAAAGTCAGGGAAAATAGCCCGGATATTGTTCTGATGGACATAGAAATTGAAGGTAATATGGATGGTATAGAAACAGCTGAAATCATTCGCTCAGATTTCGATATACCCGTAATTTTTCTTACAGCTTATGCCGATGAGGAAAGAATCGAACGTGCCAAGCTTACAATGCCTTACGGATATATTCTAAAACCTTTCAGGACAAGAGACGTAAATATCTCTATAGATATGGCGCTTTATGTCGCTAAAATTGAAAAAGAACAAAAACAGCTGCAAGAAAGCCTTAGGGAAAAAACTGAGCTTCTTGAAAGAACTCTGGAAGCCACAACGGAAGGAATATGGACATATAATATTCAAACAAACGAACTTGAAGTAAGCCATCGGTCTTATATTCTTCTGGGGTATGATCCCTATGAATTTCCAGCCGATATAATCAGCTGGAGAAAGATTATTCATCCTGATGATTTATCTTTAATGTCAGATATTATTGATAATTTAAAAGAATCATCGGAAGCGCATAAAAATGCTTTCAGGATAAGGCATAAATCCGGCGATTACTGCTGGATCAGGACCAGAGTTAAAGTTGTCGAAAGGGATAAATATGGTAATCCTGTTCTGGTAATCGGTAATCACGATGATATAACCCAAAGAAAACAGGCAGAGGACCGGGTAAAAAATCAGAACCTTTTCCTGCAGATGTTGATCGATACTTTGCCGGTATCTGTTTTTTATAAAAATACCGATGGAGTTTATACCGGATGCAATGACAGCTATGCACGGTTTCTGGGTCTTTCCAAAGAGATGATCACGGGGAAAAGCGTGTATCAGCTTTTTCCACAAGATCTTGCCGACAAATATAACGAAATGGATAAAAAGCTTCTCAAAGAGCAGGAAATTCAACATTATGAATCTCAGATGACACATGCTGATGGTACAAGGCATGATGTATTAATCAGAAAGGCCACTTATCATGATGAATCCGGCACGGTGATCGGGATTATCGGAATCATGATCGATCTTTCCTCTCAGAAAAAAGTTGAGGCGGTTCTCAGAGAGCGCGAAGAGCTTTTCCGGCAGTTGTTTGACAATATGAAAGAGAGTGTGGCCATATATAAACCCGTTGAAAACGGCCAGGATTTTATATTTGTGGATTTTAATAATACAGGTCTTCTTTTTGGGGAAAAAACCCAGTAGTGTCCGGTTAAGTTTTTGCATGTTATATGGGATAAAAAAATTATAAAAATGTTTATTTTTTGCTTGACAAAGCAGATAAAAAATTTTTGTCGCCTTGTTATAAATTATAATTATAATAAGGAGTTAAGACAAAAATGCGCGCATTTAATATCCCTAAAAAGAAATTTAACACTTCATCTCATACTCGATTTGTCAAACCATTGCAAAAGATTTTCCATAGCATACCACTGCTTGAATCCAGGGGGTACAGGCCATTGAAAATGACTTTTGAAGATCAACTACAGGCACTAATTTTTTTCCATCTCCAGGAACATGAATCAGCTCGAGATCTTATTCAACACCTTGAAGAAGATGATTTTGCCAAAGAATGTATAGCTCCAAGTGGAGGTATTAGCCGCAGCAGCTTTTCCGAAATTATCAATTCCCGCGGGCTTAAACAGCTTGAATATGTTTTTCAATCTCTTTGTACACAGGCACAAAATGGAATTGGGGTCAAGTCTGAATGGAATTGGGGTCAAGTCTGCTCTTGGCTCTTGACTCGTCACCAAATAGAATGGAATTGGGGTCAAGTCTGCTCTTGGCTCTTGACTCGTCACCAAATATATTCAAAAGTAAAAAAACGCACGAATACAGTCAGCCCGCTTTTTGAATTTCGTTGGTGCCGACTTCTGCCCGGAAGAGATTTGCCCCGGCTATCGCTCCTAATACCTTTATTTTTTGTTTTATCGGACATCGGTTAATATAAGCGATCTTTATGTTACCGGCTTGAAACAAAATCTGTTTGTTAAATGCTCTTTCATTTACACTAATATCTTTTTAAAATCAAATGATTATTGCTGAAGATTTATGTGCAAGACATGTTTGCAATCAGGAAAAACGCAATATATGGAGTTATGGTTTTTGACAAATGATGAGAGGTTGAAAGCTGTAAAGACTTTAGGAATATGCAGTGCGGTTCCGCATGCTACATGTAGTAGCGGCTAAGAGCAAAAGTTCTCAGCAACCGGATTGGGCTTTATTTTTTTCCGGCTTTAATTTGAGAGATAGCATCATCCAGAGATATATCACCCAGCCACTTCTCACGCTCTTTCGTATAGTCGCCTCGGCCTACCGAGAACTGATTCAAAAACCGAATGGTTTCAACTACACCCATCTCTTTGAATAGAATATGAGTGGCCCGACGGCTAATTTCAGATATCGGTCTTGTTTCTGTATTCATATGTCTAACTCCATCACAAATTCGGTGGGGGATACCACCTTGATATTTAATTCATCGAAACTCTTAGCTTTTTTCAACAACTTGTCATCGCATGTGCAAAAATAAGCAACTTTTGAAGCGGATGCAAAGGCCAAATGCAAAGCGTCCAGTGGTTTCAGGCCTGACGCTTCCAGCCTTCTTGATAGAGCTTCAATTTCTGGCACCAACTCAACGGCTTCTTTTGCAATTTTGAGAATTGCCAAAGCATCGTCTTTACGATCCTGATCGGGAATGCGACCAATCTCGAATAGCAGAGCATCTGATGAGATGAGCTTCAAACGACCCGATTCGCACAATGCGAGAATAACGAGTACAGCTTCAGCTTCAACTGCTATCCTCGGTTGAGATTTGTCATCAAAGGGACGCTGGAGACTACAACAATCAAGATAAATTCTCATTTAATAATTTTTCCTAATTGTACAACAATTAATAGCTGTAAACCCGCCTTCTTCACTTGTCTCAAGAACGACTTTAAGTTTCATTTACTTAATCCTCCATTAAAAATAACTGATATACATAATCTTTAATTTACCGGCTTGAAACAAAATCTGTCTGTTAAATACCCTCTTATTACACCAATATCTATTTAAGATCAAACGATTATTGTTGAAGACTTATGCGTAAAACGTATTTGCGATCAGGAAAAGCGCAATATATGGAATTATAATTTTTGGGGAATGGCGGGGTTGAAAGTGAAAGGCGCGGTGCGAACCGGCTTGTTACATGTCGTAACAGCTAAGAGCAAAAGTTCTCAGCAACCGGTGAGTCTTGGGGTCAAGTCTGCTCTTGGCTCTTGACTCGTCACCAAATATATTCAAAAGTAAAAAAACGCACGAATACAGTCAGCCCGCTTTTTGAATTTCGTTGGCGCCGACTTCCGCACAAAAGGGGTTTGCCCCGGCTATCGCTCCTAAAACCTTTCTTTTCGTTTTTATCGGACATCGATAATTAATATATAATCTTTAATTTACCGCTTGATACCAAGTCGTATTCAAATTCTAGCTGCGTTGGCTTCGTCGGTTCTGTCCTCGGCGTATTACATATAA
>NZ_JBAMMY010000169.1:0-4481 GCF_051233685.1 Desulfobacterium sp. N47 | reverse complement strand
GTGCGTCCGGTTGTTGAGAAAATATCGCAAAAACTTGATTCACAATCGGATGCCAATGATTTGAATGGTAGTAATTTAATAAACTGCCATCAGCTATCCGGCTGACTTTAAAAAAACTATGACTTTCCGTTCAGACACTATCTATCATGTCTTGAATCGGATTACCCATACTTTTTAGCGAGGAGCCAACTTTTAGGAGAAGGGCATTCATTGAATCATTTAAAAGAAGTTCTTGGAGTAAAATCAAGTACGGTCAGCCGCTGGCTTAAAATTGCTTCCGAGCGTATTGTGGAAACAAAATTGCTGCTTAAACATGAGCTAAATATGTCAGATGAAAATATTGCCGCTTTATTGGCCAGCCTAAAAAATATTTCAATTAAATCAAAAACAATAAAATGATTATAGAGAAAAATAATTTTTTTTAAAGAATTTGCATGTGTATCTTAATGCCTTCACGGATTTTCATGAATTTGAAAATTTCTTGACAAGAATTATCTCACAGAGTAGGCATTTGTTGTATTAAATTGAATAAATAATAAAAATAAATACACATTCCCCGACAGGGACTATAAACGTTGGTATGACGGAGTGAAAATGAGCGAAACGGACGATAAGACTAAAAAAGTTTATACCAAAGCAGAACAAGAAGGTATTAAAACATCGTCTATGAAAGCGGTTAAAAAGAGGCGGAAAGAATTTAAACTTGGATCTGGTATCCTTTTTTTTATAACCGGTTTTGTTGTAAGTCTTATAATAGGATGGGTTGTTTTCCCAAAACTTCTTTATTCAAAGAAAGAGCAACCTGTTGATTTTAATCATGCTCTTCATATCGGGCAGGTAGATAATGGCTGTGAGAGTTGCCATATTTTCCGGGAAGATGGCAGCTTTGCGGGGGTTCCCAGGCTTGCACAATGTCTGGACTGTCACCAGGAAGTGCAGGGCGATAGTCCAGGCGAGAAAGTATTTGTTGAAGAATATGTTTTGAAGGAGAAAGAAGTTCCGTGGCTAATTTATTCAAAGCAGCCGGACTGTGTTTTCTTCTCCCATACTGCACATGTTAAAAAAGCCAAAATGGAGTGCGCTGTCTGCCATGGGCCAATGGGAGAATCAAAAAGTTTGAAAACATATGAACAAAACAGGATCACGGGTTACAGCCGTGATATCTGGGGAAAGAGCATTGCCGGAAACAAGGAGAATTCCTGGGACAGGATGAAGATGGATGATTGCGCAAAATGCCATGAAAAGGAAACCGGCGGGAAGTCAAGTGTCCAAACCGGTAAAGAGGCATGTTTTGTGTGTCATAAGTAATAAGAGGAAAAACTCATGAATATGGACAGAAGAGCTTTCTTGTCGCTTGGAATCGGCAGTGCAGCCGGTATTATGCTTTCACCATTGCCCTGGAAGCTGATGGATGACAGCGCAATATGGACTCAGGCATGGCCATGGACTCCTGTGCCGCCTAAAGGTGAAGCAACTTATGTTAATTCGGCATGCACACTATGTCCGGGCGGCTGTGGAATTTCTGTGAGAAAGATTAATGGCCGGGCTGTTAAAATAGAAGGCATAAAAGGGCATCCTGTAAATGACGGAGGAATTTGTGCTTTGGGACTTTCGGGATTGCAGCTTCTCTATGGCCCTGCCCGTATAAAATCTCCGCTTAAAAGAGTTGGTGAAAGAGGAGCCGGAAAATGGAGCGCAATATCCTGGGAAGAAGCGATTGCAGAAGTTGCGCAAAAGCTTGGGGATTTAAGAAAAAACGGAGAATCAGGCTCTGTTTCCTGCATTTCCGGTAAAGATAATGGTACTGTGCCTGCGCTTTTTAAAAGATTTCTTTCGGTGTGCGGTTCTTCAGGTTTTATGAAGATGCCTTCTGTTGCGGATTCTTATGGGCTTGCAGTTTTTCGTTCTTCAGGGCTAAAAGCACAACTTGCCTTTGATATCAAAAATTCCGGTTATATCTTAAGTTTTGGAAGCGGAATTGTTGAAGGCTGGGGATCACCGGTTCACATGATCCGGGCAAACAGCATTTTCCGTAAGGCCGGTGGCAAGATCATGCAGATTGAACCCCGCCTTTCAAATACTGCCGCAAAATCAGATAAATGGATTCCCATTAATCCGGGAACCGAATACGCCCTTGCACTTGGTATCGCAAATGTGATTATTGCAAAATCACTCTTTAACAAAGATTTTACATATAATAATACTTCAGGGTTTGCAGAATTCGCCGCATTTGTTCAATCTTTCTATTCGCCTGACAATGTTGAAAATATTACTGGAATTAAGAAAGAAACTATCGAAGCCATTGCACTTGAATTTGCAGCTGCCGCAAAACCGCTTGCAGTCTGCGGAAGAGGGCAGGGCAGAGCGCAGAGTTCGCTGGGTGAAATCATGGCGGTACAGGCGTTAAATGCACTTGTTGGGAACATAAACAAAAAAGGAGGCGTTTTCATCTTTTCCGGTCCCGGATATTTTTCATTGCCCGGTTTTGCGGATCAGGCAGCAAAGCCTGCCAATAGTTTTGCAGATAATGTTAACTCAGGAAAATACACTGCTAATGTTCTTTTCGTTTATGAATCAAATCCTTTATATTCTTTGGCCGATTCAAATTCCGTAAGGAAAGCTTTTGCAAAGATTCCTTTTATTGTAAGTTTTTCATCATTTATGGATGAGACTGCAACAAATTCGGATCTTATTTTGCCCAACCATGTTTATCTTGAGCGTTATGAGGATGTTTATGCCGCATCACTTCAAAAACCTGTTGTCAGCCTTTCAAGCCCGGTTATAAACCCGCAGTTTGATACAAAACATGCCGGAGATGCAATCCTTCAGATAGCAAAGAAAATGGGTTCTCCTGTTGCAAACTCTTTTATGTGGAACAGTTATGATTCTTATCTGGAAGAAGCTTTTGGCGATAACTGGAAAGTACTTTCGGAGCAAGGGTTTATGGAAGACAGAGCGCTAACACCTGCAGCGCTTGAAACAACATCAATAAAATTTGATTTTAAAGCAGGATTTTCCGATTTCAAAAGTTTGTATACTGTTCTTGCTGCCGAGGGTGAGCCGGATAAATATCCGCTTTTTCTTATCCCCTATGATTCTTTGAGGATTGCAAGCGGATATATAGGTGATCCGCCTTTTGCTGTAAAAACGGTTGAGGATACCATGCTAAAAGGCAATGATGGTTTTGTTGAAATAAATCCTATTACCGCAAAAGCATTAGGATTTTTGGATGAAAACTATGCAATAATTGAAACTGTCAGAGGAAAGGCAAAGGTTAAAATACATCTGTTTGAGGGAATTATGCCGGGTCTTGTAGCTATGCCGAGGGGACTTGGCCACAGCGCATATGACAATTATCTCGCCGGCAAGGGCGTTAATGTTAATGAACTTATCGGTGGTCCGGAAGATCCGGCTTCCGGTCTTGATGCGGGTTGGGGAATAAGGGCCTGTCTGATCAAAGCCTGATAAAGCATGAGGTTTGAATGAAAGAAGAAAATAATCATAAAAATGCTAAAAAATTTGGAATGGTAATTGATCTGGACAAATGCACCGGCTGCGGGTCCTGCATGGTTGCCTGTATGGCTGAAAATAATGTTCCATTCAGGGAAGATGAATCTAAAAAGCTTCTCAGTATAACATGGATGAGGGTTTACAAACTTACAAACGGCAAATCATATCCTGATACCGATATTTGTTATCTTCCAAGACCCTGCCAGCACTGCGCAGGAAAAGGGAATGACGGACATTCGCCCTGTGTTTCCGTTTGTCCTGCAACGGCTACCGACTACAACAAGGAAACGGGAATTGTAAGCCAGATTTATACGAGATGCTTCGGCTGCCGGTATTGCATGGCCGCATGTCCTTATCATGCAAGGTATTTTAACTGGTGGGATCCTGTTTGGCCCAAAGGGATGGAAAACTACTTAAGCCCGGATGTCTCCGTTCGCATGAGAGGAGTTGTAGAAAAATGCACTTTTTGTTTTCACAGGTATCAGCTCGCTAAAGACAAAGCTTATTACGAGGGCCGCAGCGAGATAGAAGAAAATGAATACCAGACGGCTTGCGCGGAGGCGTGTCCTGCCGGGGCGATTACATTCGGGGATCTTAATAATCCGGATCATGCGGTTTACGAACTTAAAAAAAATAAAAACGCCTTCCGGCTTCTTGAAAGACTTCAGACAAATCCCAAGATTTATTATCTTTCAAGCAAAAAGTGGGTTAGAGACGCAGGTGACAATTATCTTAAAAACGAAAAGAACTAATCGGTAATATTACAGATATCAAGGTATAAAATTTATGGATTCAAAGATTATATCCGGGGAACTTAAGCGCTGTCCGGCATGGCAGTTTGCTCTGTGGATAAGTGCGGCAGGCACTGTGCTGTTATGGGGTGTTTATGCAATGTTTCTTTGCTGGTTTAAGGGACTTAACCAGACCAACATGAATGACTCGTATGGATTTGCTTTATGGATCTGGGCCGA
>NZ_JBAMMY010000166.1:0-8452 GCF_051233685.1 Desulfobacterium sp. N47 | reverse complement strand
ACGGCCGCATCAAAAACTTGACAAAAAAACACCGGATATGGTCTACTGGGAAACATTTCCCAAGAAAGAGGCAGCAGCTTGAATAAGCAGTTTATCACTTAAAAAAAGCATTTTGCTGTTCAAACAATCCCGACCACCGCTCCCCTCGAAGGTCGCCTTTTTTTTCCGAACCGATGACAGGATTGTCAGCGATTTTTAAAATCTGCTTGTCGAGCGACTTTTTTTCTTGTTTGGTGAATTTTTTAACATTTCTTTCAAATTGTCGAGACTGTAGAATTTTCATTGGCGTTTATCCGAATTTGTATTCTGATGATTCACCTTGTTCAAGCTCTACAAGACCAATAAGGATGTCCTTTATTAGGCTATAGGTCAAATCAGGATTTTCTTCAGCGCATTTGCCAATTTTTGCCCAGTGTTCAATCTGACCAGTTAGGGATCGTTGATCAATTTTGCTAAATATTTTTGCTTCCCGTACCAACTCGTTGGAAACTCTTACTGCGGTCGTCATTGTAATTACCTCCTATCAGGATTTTTTACATAACGATACCATATAAAATAGCAATATGCAACACTTTATTGCTTTTGTACAACATAATTGTTTTTTCTTTGAAGGCGAACGGTTGCTTAACGCGCGGCGGCTTTTTGCCGTCGCCGTTAAAGCAAAGGTTAGCATTGAGACACTATAGCTGTGAGAGATTGGTAACCAAGTTGTATGTAAACCAACCATCGCCCGTTACGAAAATCTGTGGCTTGGCAGTTGCGGCATCACGCATGACACCAACACCGTCACTAAATGGCTCGAACGAAACGATCTTCTTGTACGGAAGCCGGACACTTTTTCGCGGACCAGCGAAATAGATATTCTTGTTTGTGACAACCACCCAGCCAGTGTCAATGTGGATACGCTCGGTGTGTTCAACCGCTTGCCCCTTGAATGCGCCGACCCTGTAATAGACGCCTTTCATTACGCGAATACTTACACCCTGCGAGCCGCCGACAAACTGGCGGCGTGTTTTGTCTTCCAAATATTTGGAACCGGAAAATGCCCAGACAATTTGCTCGCCTTTTTGAAGGTTGATGGGGAGATTCCCATCAATGGACATGCGCTGTGGAATTACACCGTTGAGAACGTCCGCAATACGGCAGCTTTGGCGGTTTTTGTCAGCGCCCCGTTTCTGTCAAGTTCGCTTTGAGATAAAGCAAACCGTTCCTTAAACTCAGTGAGCCGTTTTCCCTCCGTTGTGTCCAGAATTCCATCTTCGAGAAATTGTTCGACGGAGTTTTCCCACCCTTTGGCGAGTAGCGCCTTTCGTTCAGTCTGTGGAACAAAGGAGGACTGTTCAATTTCCGTAATTGTTTTTTCAAGGCTATCGAAGCTCTCTGAGCCTTTGATGGCGCGCAAGATATCAAGGGCGATTCGTTGACGACCACCTTGGATTACGAGTTCGCGTTGTTGGTGCTTTTCTTCACACTCAGCATGTTTGCTACGAAGAAACCCAGCCGGTTTTCCACAATATTTACAGTTGCCCAATGTAACCTCCTTTGAATGCTAACGCCAAGTTCACTGGTTGCAGGGGGATTCCCAGGAACATTGTTTATGTTTATACTTTTGTTAAACCAAAACTTTTCAAAGCGGCGAAGCCCCCTGCAATCCAGTGAAACGCCATGTTGGGTGTTCTATCTTGACGATAACAGCATTTGGATAAAGGCGCACAGCCTGTAAAACAAATAATCAATTATGCTATTATCGGAAATTACAATTTGTGTCACCTCACTATGGCGAATATGAAATGTGTTCCCTATATCAGTCAATTTACGCGCTTCTTCTTCCAACATGGATCGAGTATCAGAATCGTTGGATACTTTATCTAAGAGAATCGATATAGATTTTTTCTTATTCCTCGGGTCTTCAACTGTCTTTATTCGCTCCCAACAATCCCATAGGCGTTCAATGGCCTCTTTTCTAATTTTAATATCAGGATTTAAGAATTTCTTTTGAGCATCATCAATCATGTTGTCCAAGACTGAATCACCGGTTCGTATATGGGTCGAAATAAAACTTTGAAATTGTACAGGTATTATTCGTTTTATTGAGCCATCATGTTCTAAAACATATGCGATGCCGTTTCTTCGGAATATTGTGTTTATCCTTTCCAAAAAAGAGTCTTTGCCAGCTTCTTCATCAAAAGATAAGTGATGATGTCGAAAAAAGCTATGATAGACTCCCTGTATTGGTTTTGCGACGGCTTGATAACAGAATTGAATCAAATCTAAAGCCGCCATGGTTTCGGGTGCCCAAGCCTCCTTTTCCCAATTATTCCCTTCTTCTGTTTTCAGTGGCCATTCAACATCTGGCACTTCAGCCTTAAGTGCAAGGATAAATGATTGCTCATCTGTGCCAGTAGGCCCATCCCCATCAGGGCACATTTCAGGATATTGCTGTCCAAAAGCCCCGGTTGTGACCATGCTTTGAATGAGAGCAACAATTCCTCCCCAAGCAGCAGGGGTAACGGAATCTACTGCTTGGGGTTTGGATTTGCTTTCTTTATCGCTAAAATATTCCATTTTTTTGTTACCCAACGTTTGAGTTCAGCGGCGCGATTTATCGCGTCCGCTGGAACGAATTGTTATGCTTTTCTCAAAAGAATTACTAGCAATGGACGATAATAAAATAAAGAAATATCCTGAAATCTCAGCCATTTCTTCAAAAAGTACATGATAAATAATTGATTCGTTCTTCTCAAAAAAACTTCCAATAAATAGAAATGCGCCTCCTGCCATCAATAAAACACCCGACCTAGATTTGATAAAACTAACTACTGCACTTTTATAATAAAGATAGTTTTTTAATGCGACATACACTATTGCCAAAAATGCAATGGCTATTGTCGTATTTCGTCCTACACCAGACCCAATGAATTTTAGAGCATTTGGGATATTAAATGTTTCAACATCTACTTCCCTGAGCACGAAGCTATAACAAAGCAGAGAACAAAACAGAGGAATCAGCCTTTCTAATCTCTTCCCAAGCACAGCCGTCGCAAGATAAATAACACAGGCCGTTACTAGCAAGTATGCCTGCATGGATTCAATCGGCCCATTTTCAGCACATATGTGAGTATTATTATCAGCCATGGAGGATATGGAAAAAATCCAAACCCCAAGCCAAGCACTTACAATAACAGCGCTTATTACATTAACAAATCTTTTTGGCATATCTTTCCTTAAAGCATAACGCTACGGCTGAGGCGCGCGGTTTTTGCGTCGCCTCCAGCCGTTTGTTGGGCAATCATTAAATAAGCGTCCAATTTTATTCCGCAAAACCAAAGCCTGCACGATACCTTCTGGCCAGTTATTCTCATGTTGCATACCGCGATCTTTCTTTATTTGTCAGTCTACTTCTTCGCGTTTAGGGATTCCTCCGTATGTTCTCAAATACTGGCCGCTCAAACTTCAAATCTGGCACGATCCGCTTGATGCAAGCCAGCATATGCTCATACATAGTTCGCGAGCAGTAGCAAATCAGACGGTCTTTCCTCTCGTATGGGGAACAGGAAGATAACGAGGTAATCTCCAGAGCGCATGGATTGGTACGTGACGAAACCTGGGGCCATTGCCATAAGTCCAGGACCTCCAATTCGCGACAGATTGACTGCATCTGATCGTGCGATACACGCGTCAAATGGGGCTCTATGGCATATCTGGCTGTATCAAGAAGGAATGGATCATGAAGGGATGGGAAAGGGCTGCTCTCAATCCTGAAGTGCGATTCCTTACGTCCTATGTGAGAGGCATCGGGGTACCCGGCAATTGTGGTACAACTTCGATAGAACCTCTGCCAAATCATGTCGACTGTAACGAATGCCTGCGACACTGAGCTGTCCATTTTGTCTGGAGTGTCGGTACACGTCCAGTCTTTGGGCACACCATGACGCAACGCTTCGCGCACGCTCTTGACGACCGCGTTCGACTTGAAGAGCGTGGCAATCGGTATACAGACCGCTTGGGGAAGCAATTCCCGCAGACGGCCCGCCGCCGGTACGTTCATCGAGTGAATCAGGACGGGTGTATCGGCATTTCGAGAAACCGGAATCGCCTGTGCGACTGCATCCCCATTTTCCGGACCAGCCAGGTCGAAGTCGAGCGCGATCAGATCGAAGTCGAACGCGTTCACCATCCGGATTGCCCGGGCCGCCGTGTGAACCAGCACCCAAGCGTGCTCACGGAACAAATCCGTAAGCTGCTCCTGTCGCTCGTGCGAATCCTCGACGATTAACACTCGGAGAACAATCTGTTTGTCTTCCATACCTATGAGATTCATCTCAATCACCACTCAACTTCTGCCGTCGAGAACTCCTGTCTCCGGGATCGGCTGTTATCATCGCCAGAAGTAGGAACCTGTTTTCTGCACGACGTCGACCCGGAGATCTCCAGGACCACAAGAGCGTTCCCTGGCTGCATGGGAGCGCATCAGCTCCTCCTCGGCGGCGGCAATGCACGCAAAGGGCAGTATCGGCAAACACAGCGTGCCGATGATGTAGAACAGGATGCGTGGGGGAATCTTCGCGCTGAAAAGCCAATTGATCAACTCGCCAATGCCGACGCCCAGGACCATCGATATGAAGAGCACCAAGAGGCAGCCGACAAAAAACGCCTCTACCCAATCGTCCGCACCAATCAAGTCCCGCAGAGGTATCTGGATGGAATGCGATCGTGACGTGGACATGTCGTATGTCAGTGTGTGGTGCTTGCCCATGAAGATGTCTTCGCTTCGGACGGAAAGTAGTAAAGTGCTTTTGAAATGAATCGTCTTCATCACATGCCCGTTTCCAAGAACATGAGTTCCGGTGTCGTCATTCAATTATCTGGGCTCTTCGTAAACCAGCAGCCGCACGACTTTACCACCGCGAAACAGCACCTGCACCTCCCCTTTTGGGAGGCCATAATACCATGCAGGCATCTGCTCGACGTGCGTAATGGTTTTCTTGCTGTCCTTCATTTCGAATTCCTCGTACCGGTAACTCGTTGTGTCAACAGGCTTTCCGGCTATTTCGAGGACTTCCGCCATCGTCATTCTATTTCTAATCGTTCCATCAACGGTGATAGCAATACTATCACGGTCTCTTCCGAGGGTTTCGGACAAATGAGGCGTAGCACATCCGCTTACGAAAAATGCAATTGCAGCAAGTGCCAAAACAACAATAAAGGTCTTCTCTCTCATCATATCTCCTCGTCTCATCTTTCATGCACCAAAGGTGCACCTCTTCAGTGAAGAGGGAACGCCGTTCAATACGACAATTTGGCATCCATATACATCGTGCAGAACCTCTGTCAGATCACCTGACCCGACATCACCGGCTACCGACTTCCATCGGAACGTTCTTCCTAATCCGCTTTGCCAACTCACGGGCCATTTCCTTCAATTCTACGTCCCAGTTTCCGCTTGTTGCGCTGTTCACATTCAGCATTCCCGGCAAGGGCTTACCGGATTTATCCGAAAAACGGATCTCAAAGCTAAGGCTCTCTATGCCGCCGAATCTCTCACCAACCGTCACTTCTCGATCAAAGCTGAAATCCTTCGGGCTTTGCGGTGGGGGTGCAGGAACACGCTTTGTTATAGTCCAGATGATGGGTACCACGGTTCTATATCCGTATTGAAGGGTCACGCTCGCTTCTCCTACCTCCTTGTTCTTCAGAACCCCAAAGCCCTGTGCTTGAAGAGCGTTCGCAAGTTGCGACGAAAAGGTATTCCTAAAGGAAGCAAGCACGAGGTTTCCTGATATGACGACGTTCGAGGCATGCCCGCCCAAAGCATGGGCTATTACATTCCCATCTTCGCGCCCCTCCAGGCGGATCCTCAACGTGCTCCCCGGCAGCTGCGGCTCGATTATAGAGGTCACGCGTGTCGTTGCACAACCAGCTGAGAGCATGAGCAAAGCCGTTGCGAAAAAAGCAACGCCGATTGACCTTCTCACAACAAGCATGTCGCGAAACATAAAAACACCTCCTACAAGCTGGTATAGTTAAGCGGTCAGGCAGACATCATCCACCGACACTGACGCGTCGCACAACATCTCTTTGCCAATCTCAAAGCCGGGCATTGAAAACTCGCGACGAACGACAGTCACGTGGCCTGACC
Organism: Desulfobacterium sp. N47; assembly: GCF_051233685.1. Classification (NCBI taxonomy): domain Bacteria; kingdom Pseudomonadati; phylum Thermodesulfobacteriota; class Desulfobacteria; order Desulfobacterales; family Desulfobacteriaceae; genus Desulfobacterium; species Desulfobacterium sp. N47. Next base: position 2,313 of record NZ_JBAMMY010000166.1, on the reverse strand, counting down.
CCGAGATTGCTGAAGGACTCTCAGCCCGGGTTCTGTGCCACAGAAGATGATCCACACAAATACAGGGCCAGTAGAGCATGCCAAGCGGGGTTAAGGTGGTCCTTGTACGCCCACTGAAAGCCACGTAAGCTTCGACAAGAAACCTTGGGCACCATTCCCGCCGCCAATCGGACCCGCCATGGTTGGCAACAATCGGATGCCCGCCCAGGCTCATGAGGACATACGAAAGCAAGTAGCCCGCAAGCACGCCCAGACCAAGCCTCGTCCATCTGTGCTTCACCCCATTGAACCATCGCGCTCTCATGCGTAGCCCCTTTTGTGTCGCAGAGTTATCCTCGGAGTTGCTGGAAGGCCAGATCGACCAGTTTCTCCACCGTCTTATCAGGGTCATCAAACCCGCCCTCATACAAATGAACGATCTCGTACGTCCGGTTGCCATCACAGACTATGAAGTACGTGTGGTACATCGGCCGGCCGCCCTGCGTGGCGATATACTGAACGCTGTATGCCACTTGACCGCCGAGGCTCGTGATCTTGTACGAATCCTGGATCAGTGAAGTCGATTTCTGGAAGTACTGAAGAGCGGCCTCGAAATCCGACTTCAGCGAAGCCCGCGTGGGCAGCCACTTGATAAGAATCATCGCAAGCTTGTCGCCAAAGTACCTGCGGTACTGGTCAAGACCGACAGTCCCATTACTCAAATCAGGGTCATAGAAGTACGTCCATAAACCATTTCTGCTATGCTCCTGGACAAACTCATCCGCAGTGGCACGATCAAGTTCAAGACCACCCGACGTAACGACAGCGGAGGGGGAAACAGGAAATGACACCTGGTAGAGCTTGCTGGCCGGCATGAAACTCGCTTGGGCTTCTGTCTTGGGTTCTTCACCACGATCACACCCTGCGCACAGCTTACAGACCAAGGCCAAACTCAAAAATATGAGCAGTGGGCCGTGGCCCAGGTGTCGAATCCACACCATACGATTCTTGGCCACGCGGAAACCGCTGGTGAAGAAAAAGACAAGAACACCCACCACGAATGACACGCCCGCCATCGCGTACAACATTCGTGTCATTCTCTGTTGGCGCAGGGCGGCGGACGCTCGCTGCCGGGCCTCATCGATCATGGACGTCGGAACATTGCAGCCTTCGTCTCGCAGGTTCTGGAGAAAGTCGGCATTCTGTTCTGGGGTGACCCTCGCCCCTCGACCTTGAACCATCACGAAGGTTCCCTCTCGCTCCTTGGGCGAAGCGACAAGTACGGCCACCAGGAACATCACCACCAGAAGCAGCGGCACAGCTGCCAGCCAGATCGAAGATCGAGGAGTCATGGTAAAGCCCTTCCCAATGTGAGCGTGCTACTCAGACAGAAGCACAAGCTGTGCCGGGCAGGGTTCGCCCTTGCGCCAGTTCCAAGCTTCGTATCTCGCCTCGGAACCATCGCCTGGCACTCGGCGGACCAGAAGCCCACTCTGAGGGGCCGGGACGAAATTGACGACGGGCAAGGCTCCCCTGTGAATCAAAACCCAACTTCCGGACTCCATCTTGGTCAGTTTTGTAAGGATGGACTGCCGTAGCGGTTCCATAACCGCCGCGGCGGCGACAATCTGGTCGGCCGTGCACTCAGCCTGGTCCGGCGTGCGCATATTAGCCCGAGCTTGTTGCGACGACTGGCGGTTCTCCGAAGAATCGGGCAGGAGCACTTCCCCGGACACCGGCCCCTGTCCATACCGTGAAATCGCGGTGAGTTGACCCACCATTTGTCCATCCCGCGAAGTCCCTGTAAAGTGGGCCGTAGGCTGGGGTTGCGTCTCCGACGACGTTGGCGCACATCCGGTAATCATGACAATCACAAGCAGAATTAAAAAGACATAAACACTGTTTACAACGTTACTTTTGTTCATTTTTACCTCCGTCGGGTCTCATGCCCAACGACGGAAATAACCCACGCCGCCGCCGTTAATGGATTCAAAAACGTAACTTACTCGGCGTTGGGCTCATTGATTTGTTATAAAACGATATCCGCCTTCAGCGCAAGTGGGTCAAGACTTACGCTTAATATCTTATGACAATGAGGGCATATAGACGTTTTGAACATTTTGGTTTTCCTTTATTATGTATTTTTTGTTTTGGCCTATTGACTTAGCTGACCCAATTATTTATAATAAACACCATGAGCAGCAATATTGGGGTTAAGCCAAATTATGGGGAAATGAGTTGGTTGATTTTCCAGGAAGACTTTCAGAGTGAAGATGACTGTTATGCCTGGCTGCTCAAAACTCGCTGGCCAGAAGGATTTATTTGTCCTAAATG
>NZ_JBAMMY010000161.1:0-12146 GCF_051233685.1 Desulfobacterium sp. N47 | reverse complement strand
ACGGCCGCATCAAAAACTTGACAAAAAAACACCGGATATGGTCTACTGGGAAACATTTCCCAGGAAAGAGGCAGCAGCCTGAATAAGCAGTTTATCACTTTTAAAATGCATTTTGCTGTTCAAACAATCCCGACCACCGCTGTTAAAAATCCATCGGGGTGCAGATAAATCCGGAGTGTATCATGACCCCGCGCCATTCGGTTTCAGGAATCTTCTTTCCTGCAAAAGTTGATTATGAAAATTGCCGGTTATGCCCAAGAGAACAATGCCCGGGAAGGCGGGCGCCTTATGACAAGGATTTATATAATAAACATTACTCAATGAAAGCTTCGTAAAAAGTTCCAATTTTTTGTTGTGCTGTGCCTTTTGTCAAAAGGCACACAGGAGCCTGGCATATCAACTTGCGCGGTATCCGGGCTTTTATCAGGAAATAAAGAGATCCCTGCTTAAGGGATAAAGTGAATGAAAACAAATATAAATACAGCAGGAAAATATATTCTTTGTCCAAAAAAGGGAAACCCAAAAAAGCACATTGCCGTATGTAAGCAATGCCGTTATCGTAAGGCTTGCAAAGCATATCAGGGATATCTTCAACCTAAATTGCCTTTTTCCTGATCAGGCTTGAATGGTAACACAGTTTGTTTTATAATAACACTCACATCGCTGGTTTAAAATGAATGTTGTCTTTCTATATAAATGTTGATGGATCTATTACAAGTCTTAAAAGGATGCTTTTATGAAATTTTATGCCCCTAAATATTTGGTAATAATTTTTTTTCTGTTGACAAGTACATGCTTTACATCCGGCAGATTTCTTTATGCCGCCCAGTCAACTATCACTGAAGCAGAGGGTTACGCCTGCATGGGAGATGACAAGTCCAGAAAGGAAACGGAACAAAGCGCTGTTGCCGATTCCAAACGCAATGCAGCAGAAACAGTTCTTACGCATCTTAGCAGCCAAACCACCATAAAGAATTTTGAACTCGAAAATGATCTTGTTTCGGCTTACAGTAAAGCCAAAGTAAAAATCATTCAACAAACAGACAGTCTTTGGTATAAGGATGCATCTGCCGGTGACTGCTATAAGGTCAAAATTAAAGCTGAGATAATTCCGGATGATACTATCATTAAAGCTTCGTCAAAAGACAATGATATAGAAAATCCCGATATGCCGCTTAAGGTTGCTGTTTGGACAAACAGCAAAAATTATAAAAAGGGAGAAAAAATCACAATCTATATAAAGGGTAATAAACCTTTTTTTGCTTCGGTTTTATATAAGGATGCCAATGGATCAATGCTTCAGCTTCTGCCCAATCCTTACAGAAAAGAAAACTATTTCAACGGCGGCACTGTTTATACTATGCCTTCAGGACAGGATAAGTATGATCTTGAAGTAACTCCTCCTTTTGGTGAGGAAAACATAATAGTGTATGCAAGCACATCGCCTCTCGGCCAACTTGACCTGGCGGGTTCCGGCAGTGTTTACCAGGTAAAGACAAAAGATACAGGAATGAAGACCAGAGGTGTGAAAATTAAAGAAAAAACAAATGAGGCAAAGCCGGAAACAGCCGAGTTTTTTGAAGTCAGCACATCAGTAAAAACCGGCAATTAATTATATAGCGTTTGTCTGTCATAACTACATTCCGGTTGCAGCTTATTCTAATTTATTGGGTGAGGGTGCATATGCGAACAGCTTAAAGTTTGGCTTCACAGGCTTTTAAAAGAGCCAGCACTACCAGGCCCACCGAATCATCGACTCCTTCCACCCGGCGCTGCCTGAGTTGCCTATCTTCTCCCAGTAACCGGTAACCCTGCTGAAAAGCAAGTGTATAAGCTGTTTGCGTTGTCAAAGCCCTGACCTTTTCGGTCTTGTTGTGTTTTTCCAGTTTTGCACAAAGATTGACGGCACCCCCGATTACGGTGTATTCCAGCCGGTCGGCATCACCAACGGCTCCAAAGATGATATTTCCGGTGGAAACAGCTGCACCTACCCGTATTTGCGGTCTTCCATCAGCAGTCAGTTTCGCATTCCACAACTCAACAGCTGCCAAAACTGCATCTGTAGTCCGTAATGCATCCGCGGCATAGGTATCGCTTGGAACAGCTGCGCCAAAGGCGGCCAGAATTCCGTACAGGCTGACCACGGCAAGTTGAAACCAGCCAATAAGAATTTCACTTTCGTTCTGTTGATTTAAAATTGCCTCCCGTACCCGTTCAGGCAACTTTTTGGACAGGATGGAATCTGCTTTCATATTTCATCATAAATTAAGCTAAATAAGCATTATAATTGATGAAACCGTAAAAAGTCGGAAAATATCCGTATCGTCATGCCGGACCCGATAAGCCTGCCCCGGCAACCTTTAGGCCGGGGGCATCCAGCAATTTCAATAGGTTCCGGATACCGGCTTCCGCCGGTATGACGGTCTATGGACTTTTTGCAAGCCCCTCAATTTTTGAAATTAATGCTTCCGTAGATGAGGATAAAGTTTTTTCGTTATTTTTTAATAGTATATATTTTGTTTTTCCGGTGTGCCCGGAAACGATTTCAATATTTGATGCGGAAACAGAAAGAATTTTAGCAAGATATTTAATGCACATATTGTTTGCAGAGCCGTCAACCGGGGCAGCTGTAAGTTTTATTTTCAGGGCATCTCCAAAAAGCCCGGCTATCATGTTTTTTGAAGATCGGGGCAGAATATAAACCTTAAAAATTATGCCTTCGGAACTTTTCCTTAAATAAAGCATTATAAAGCAGGGTCACTTTTTCTTATTGAGTCTATGATGCTTGTTGCAGAAATGTTTTCCTTAACCTGAATAATAACAACCCGGCCGCCGTATTTTTCTACAAGATCATGCCCGTATACTTCTTTAGCCGAATAATTACTTCCCTTTGTGAGTACGTCAGGGCGTATGGTTTCAATCAGGTCTTTAAGTTTATTTTCCGGAAAAACAACGATATAATCAACACTGTCAAGTGCGCTTAATATCCTGACTCTTTCTTTGGCATTGATTACCGGTCTTCCGTTTCCTTTCAGCTTTTTAACCGACGCATCATCATCAATTGCAACTATAAGGACATCACCTTCTTTTTTTGAAGCGGAAAACAATTTGATATGACCGGCATGTAAAAGGTCGAAGCAGCCGTTTGTAAATACTATTTTCTTTCCTTTGTTCTTAAGGTCTATGAGCAGAGCGGATAGCTCGGAAAGATTTTTTTGCTTTATTCTGTACTCATCGGTGTTAACAATCAAAGCAGCTGACAATTCTTCTTCCGATACCGTAGCTGTTCCTATCTTTCCTACAACAATTCCTGCAGCAGTATTTGCAATTGCCGCTCCAACCTTAAGCGATGAGCCGGATGCCGTGCAAAGTCCAAGAACGGACACAACCGTATCGCCTGCTCCTGAAACATCGAATACCTGCCTTGCTTCCGAGCTGATTTTATAGGGCTTTTTGTTTTCTTCGAACAGAATCATACCATCTTTGCCGCAGGTAATAAGAAGGTTTAAGATGCCGGTACTTTCAATGATTTTCTTACCCGCTTTTATCAGCGAGGAATTGTTTGTTATTTCTATTCCTGATGCAAGGGCTGCTTCTTTTATGTTGGGAGTAATAAGGGTAACGCCTGAGTATTTTGAATAATCACGACCTTTGGGATCCGCTATGGTTATTTTTCCGTATTTTTTTGCTGTTTTAACTGTTCTTGCCACCAGTAATTTGCTTATCAATCCCTTGCCGTAATCGGAAATAAGTACCACATCCGCTTCAGGAATTTTCTTTTCAATAAAATGTGCGATTTTATCAAAAGTATCATCTGAAACTGTCTTTATTGTTTCTCTGTCAATTCTTAAAACATGCTGGTTTCCCGCAATAATCCTTGTTTTTCGTGTTGTAGGACGTCCAGGTTCCTGAATAACCCCTTGTACGTCAACTCCAAGAGCGGTGAATTTCTTAAGCAGCAGGTTTCCGCTCCTGTCACCTCCGATAACACCGGCAGCAAAAACTTCAGCCCCGAGTGCAACAAGATTGTTTATTACATTACCCGAGCCTCCCAAAGTTGAATCTTCTTTTTTAACTGCTATTACAGGAACCGGCGCTTCAGGTGATATCCTTTCGACATCACCCCACAGGTATTCGTCAATCATAAGATCGCCGATAACAAGTATTTTACAGTTTTTAAATTTTGAAATATCTATAACCATATTAAATTTCGGCTAAGCTTTTTTTTATGACATCAACAACACAACAGGGCGGCCGGATAATTTTCCTGTCCGTATTTACAAAGGCATGCTTTGAAGAGCCTGTTGCCTGTACTGTCTTTCCATCTTCATTTAATATACGGTAAGTAAACTTCATACCGCCCTTAAAGCTTGTATCAAGAGTTGTCTCAATTATCAGAAGATCATCATATTTAACGGGAGATAAAAATTTACACTGAATCTCGGACAGAGGCATGAAATATCCCTTTTCTTCTATAGCCTTATATGTCAATCCCAGATTCCTGAACATTTCCCCGCGCCCCATTTCAAACCAGCGCAGGTAATTTGCGTTATAGGCATACCCCATGTTATCGGTATCGCCGTAAATCACCCTGTATGTAATTCTGCTTTGTAGCATAAATTTACCTTATTTATAATCAGCTGACTATCTTCAAACAATCATCTTCAAGCAATGTTTTGAGCTCTTCATAGTTATGTGTAATTGGAAGTTCAGGAAAATCGCTTTTGAAGTTTTCGGGAGGTCTGAAAAGAATTCCGCGGTCTGCTTCTTTGAGCATACCAATATCGTTATAGGAATCCCCAACGGCTATAACATTGTAGTTAAGACTTTTTAATGCAATTACTGCTTTTTTCTTGCCTTCCTTTTGCCGCAAAGTATAATTTTCAATGGAACCGTCCTGCCCTATTATAAGAGAATTACAAAAAAGCGCTGGCCACCCGAGCTTTTTCATCAATGGCCCTGCAAACTGAACAAATGTATCCGAAACAATAATTACCTGTGTAACTGATCTAAGCCAGTAAAGAAACTCGGCAGCTCCTTCAAGAGGGTTTATCATTGCAATAACTTTTTGTATATCGGTTATAGTAAGACGTTCTCTTTCCAATATTTCCAGCCGTCTTTTCATCAGGACATCATAATCCGATATATCCCGCGTGGTGAGCCTCAGCTCTTCAATTCCTGTTTTTTGTGCCACATTAATCCATATTTCAGGTACAAATACGCCTTCAAGGTCACAGCATACAATGTGCATAAATCACCTTTTTCATACTTAAATATTGAATAGCAAGCAAAGTGTACAGTACTTTGTCCGATATCCGATATTCAATGGAGCCAGTTTCAAAACGTCCCATTTAGGCCGATCTCTGCGTTGGGCTCAAATTTTAATCCTCGAAATACTAAATGTATTCCTGTGGTTAAAATTTTCGTCCGCCTTGACCTTGACCAAACTGAAACGTTTTGAAAGTGGCTCAATGTTATTTATAATTTTATTGCCCACCCGAAAAAAACATAATCCGCTTAATCTTCTTCACTGTCATCTTCGATCCTTATGAGGGCAGGTTTTGAGCTTACAACATCAAGTTTTGATATTTCATCAAAAGCCTTCCTGACATCTTCTTCCCTGCAAAGGTGCGTGAACATAACAATCGGCACAGAACCGTTTGTTTTACGCCCTTTCTGGTGAACCGATTTTAAGCTGATCCCATACTTTCCCAAAATTCCGGATATTTTTGAAAGAACTCCGGGTCTGTCCTGAGATGAAAACCGGAAATAATACTGAGTTAATATTTCATCAACCGGCAAAATCGGGATACTCCTGATATTTGTCATCTGGCAGGAAAGCAAGGGGACTCTTCCTACAGAACCGCACAGGATATTTCTGGCGAGATCGGCAATATCACTTATGATGGCGCTGGCCGTGGGCATCATACCGGCTCCTTTTCCATAAAGCAGAATATCTCCGACATCATCTCCTGTAATCGTAACAGCGTTAAGTGAGCCGTTTACATTTGAAAGCATATTCCTAAAAGGTATCATTGTAGGATGTACTCTTGCTTCAACAAAATTTCCTCTGTGTTTGCTTATTGCAAGCAGCTTTATTCTGTATCCGAACTGACCGGCAAACTCAATATCAAGAGGAGTAATCTTTGATATGCCCTCAATATAAATATCTTTTAAATTAATCTCCATTCCATAGGCAATAGAATTAATAACAGCAAGCTTGTGAGCTGTATCAAGTCCTTCTATATCAAGCGTTGGATCGGCTTCTGCAAATCCCTTTATCTGAGCTTCAAGCAGAGCTGCTTCGAAAGTGCTGCCGTCATCTGTGATCTTTGAGAGGATATAGTTGCAGGTTCCGTTTAATATGCCTGTCATGGAGCTGATATTGTTACCTATGAGGGATTCTCTGATAGATTTTATAACAGGCATGCAACCCCCAACGCTTGCTTCGTAAGCAACATCAACACCTTTAACTCCGGCAGCTTTAAATATTTCGTTTCCGGAAGAAGCAAGGAGAGCTTTGTTTGCAGTTACAATCTGTTTTTTATTGTCTATCGCCCTTAAAATCAAATCTTTCGCTATTTTCTCGCCGCCGATCAGTTCTATTATTATATCAATTTCCGGGTCATCGACAACTTTGGAAGCATCGCTTACAAATACCCCTTCGGCAAATTTTATACCTCTGTCAAGGCTTGTATCCAGATCTGCAACATACTTCAATTCCAGCACAGCGCCTATTCTGGAGCTGATAAGATCTTTTTTCTCCAGCAATATTCTGGCAACCCCTGTTCCAACTGTTCCGCAGCCAAGCAAACCTATATTAATTTTTCTCATAAAATCAATTCCTGCCCGGTAAAGTAAACCCCGGTAATAAAACCATGCAATACAATGCATTTGTTTTTAAATTTAACAGTGAGTGAATATTTGATTATAGCACCTTCTTTATACCTCTGATGGCCTGATTAATTCGCATTGTGTTTTCAATAAGTGCAAAACGGACATATTCATCTCCATATTCCCCAAACCCGAGACCGGGTGAAACGGCAACCTGTGCTTCCTTTATAATAAACTTTGAAAATTCCACCGAACCCATTTTAATATATTGGCCCGGGATTTTGGCCCATACAAACATAGTTCCTTTAGGGCTTTTAATATTCCAGCCTATACGGTTAAGGCCGTTTACAAGAGCGTCTCTGCGCTCTTTATATGTGTTACATATGTCTTTTACGCAATCCTGCGGGCCGTTTAAAGCAATGATGGATGCTATCTGAATCGGCTGAAAAACACCATAGTCGAGGTAGCTTTTAATTCTGCGCAACGCAGCAACAATTTCAGGATTTCCCACACAAAAACCGACTCTCCAGCCCGGCATGTTATAACTTTTTGAAAGAGAAAAGAATTCAACGCCGACATCCTTTGCCCCTTTGACCTGAAGAAAACTGGGAGCGACATAGCCGTCAAAAATAAGGTCTGCATATGCAAAGTCATGAATAACCATGATATTATGTTCTTTTGCATAATCTACTATCTTTTCAAAAAAATCTATATTTACCACTTCGGTGGTAGGATTATGAGGATAGCTGATTATCAGGACTTTAGGTTTGGGCCATGTCTGCCGGGTGGCATCAATAAGATTTTCAAAAAAATCACAATCCGGTCCTACAGGTATTCCCCGGACTTCTCCTCCCGCTATAATTGCAGAAAAAGGATGAATAGGATAAGTAGGCGTAGGTGTGAAGACCACATCTCCAGGTCTTATGGTAACAAGAATAAGATGTGATAATCCTTCTTTTACCCCTATGGTTACAATAGCCTCATTATCAGGATCAATATCAACATCAAACCGGCGCTTATACCAGCCTGCTATAGCCATTCTGAGTTTGGTTATACCCATTGAGGCGGAATAACGGTGATTATGCGGCTTTTGGGCAGCTTCAACCAGTTTATCAATAATATACTGGGGAGCCCCGAGATCCGGGTTTCCCATACCGAGATCTATTATATCCTGTCCTGCATGCCTGGCATCCATTTTTATTTTATTAACAGTTGCAAAGACATACGGGGGCAGACGGTCCAGCCTGGCAAATTTATTCATAACAAATCCTCATCTTGCTTAACATTGTTAAATTTATTTGCTTAGTTACAACATGTAGCATTTTATGTCAAAAAAATTGTTTTGACTTTTAACCCGAATCAGTATATTTCTGACATAACTTTCAACTAATAATCATAAATGCTTGCCATAGTCTGCTGATAAACAGCATCATATTTTCCTGATAATAAACGGCTGCTTTTGAGGTTAACTGTTTTAAGCTTACCGGATTCTGTTTTAATGAAATGGAACATAACATGACAAAATCTCTGACTTATGCGGGTGCAGGTGTTGATATAGACAAAGCTAACAAGCTGGTTGAGTCTATAAAAGAAATTGCAAAAAAAACAAACAGACCAGGAGTTATTGGCGAAATAGGCGGATTCGGCGGCCTGTTTTCTCTAAATATCAATAACATTCAAAAACCTGTTCTTGTTAGCTCTACAGACGGTGTCGGAACAAAACTTAAAGTGGCTTTCATGGCCGGTAAACATGATACGGTAGGTATTGATCTTGTTGCCATGAGTGTGAATGATATCATCGTTCAGGGAGCTGAGCCTTTATTTTTTCTCGATTATTTTGCAACAGGAGAAATCGATTCTGAAATAGCTGTTGATGTTGTCAATGGCATTGCCGAAGGCTGCAAACAGGCCAAATGCGCGCTTCTGGGTGGTGAAACAGCTGAAATGCCCGGATTTTACAAAACAAACGAGTACGATCTTGCAGGATTTGCCGTAGGAATTGTTGACCACAGCAAAATTATAGACGGTTCCGGTATCCGCATGGGTCATAAACTTATAGGCATCTCTTCAAGCGGTCTTCACAGTAACGGATACTCACTTGCGCGAAAGATTTGTTTTGATGTCCTTAAGCTTAAAATTGATTCTTATGTATCAGAGCTTGGCAAAACCATAGGAGAAGAGCTGCTTATCCCGACAAAGATATATTCCCCGATGATTCTTACCCTGCTTAAAGATCTTCCGATTCACGGTCTTGCTCATATAACCGGTGGCGGAATATCTGAAAACGTTATACGCATAATACCCGAAACATGCATGCTCAGAATTATAAAAAACAGCTGGGATATACCTCCCATTTTTAATTTTCTTAAGGAATCGGGAAAAGTCTCTGAAGAAGAGATGATGAGAACATTTAACAACGGTATAGGCATGGTTGCGATAGTGCCTGAAAAATCGGTAGATGAAATTATGGACCGTATGGCCGCTGAAAATGAAAAAATATTTATTATCGGAGAAATTGCGGAAAGGAAGAACTCTCAGGAAAAAATAAAATGGGTTTAAAAACCAACAAACTCTCATACATTTCATTAGCTTTATAATTAGCAGTTGAAGTTCGGGTAAGAGCAGATATTTTTCATGATCATTCTTGGTATCGAAACATCCTGTGATGAAACGGCGGCTTCCGTGGTTTCAGACGGGAGCAAAATATTATCTTCAGTTGTATCATCTCAGGCCGAAATACATTCTCCGTATGGAGGCGTTGTTCCCGAACTGGCATCCAGAAAGCATATGGAGGCCATAGTGCCGGTTGTAAGAAAAGCTATAAGCAGTGCCGGCATTGAAACAAAACAGATTGAAGCGATTGCAGTAACGCAAGGCCCGGGCCTTATAGGATCACTGCTGGTTGGTTTTTCATTCGCAAAGGCATATGCTTTTGCACTGAACATACCATGGACAGGCGTAAATCATCTGCAAGGACATATTCACTCCGTTTTTCTTGAACCCGATCCTCCCCCATTTCCATTCATATCACTTCTTGTGTCAGGCGGTCATACAGGCATCTATTATGTAAGCTCTCATACCGGTATGGAGCTTATGGGACAAACCCGAGATGATGCTGCAGGGGAAGCTTTTGATAAAGTTTCCAAAATGCTTGGCCTTGGATATCCGGGCGGAAGTATTATAGGAAAACTTGCTGAAAAAGGGGATCCCACGAAAATAAATTTTCCGCGAGCCTATATCGATAAATCAGGCTTTGATTTCAGTTTCAGCGGATTAAAGACCTCGGTTAGCCGTTTTATTCAGACAAATTATAATCGGTATAAAGAAATAATCCCTGATATAGCTGCCGGATTTCAGGAATCTGTTGTTGACGTTTTGTCTTATAAACTTCTTTACGCAGCAAGTTTAAAAAAATGTGAGCATATCTCAATAGTCGGCGGTGTTGCGGCAAACGGCAGGTTACGTGAAAAAGCAGAAAAGGATGCCTGTGCATCAGGTTTTAAGCTCCATGTGCCTTCCGTCGCTCTTTGCGGAGACAATGCCGCCATGATAGCTTCAGTCGGTTACCACAGCATTATAAACGGCGGAATACAGGATTTAGATCAGGATGTTTTTTCACGTGTAATTTAAAAAAGAGACAGAAAATATGAATATGAGAAAAATTTTACCGGGCGTACTGTTAATATTTATCTCTGTTGTTTTGACATCCTGAGCTTGCCGAAGCTTGTGGCTTCCTAAAGCATTTGTCAGAATAATGTTCCGATTGCAGCTTATTCTATTTTGTTGGGTGATGGTTCTCATACGCACCCTCACCCAAACGGAACAGATTTATGACATTTGCTATAATCGAAAACGCAATATCCTTCGACAGGCTCAGGATGTCATTGGTTATATTTTCAACTTAGTACTATGACGTTACCGTAATCTTTCTCGGCATGGCTTTTTCTGCTTTTGGCAGTACCAGCCTAAGTACTCCGTCTTCCATTTTTGCCTCGATTTTGCTCTGATCTATAACTTCCGAAAGAGAAAACTGTCTGTAGTATTTGCCTACTTCAAATTCTATCAACACATCCGATTCATCAGCTTCTTCCCATGGTTTAATATTTCCTGAAACGGTCAGGATACCTTCATTTAAATCAATAGTTACATTATCACCGGTTACTCCCGGCATATCTGCAAGTAATGTTATTTCGCGTTCTGTCTCAAAGATATCTACAGCCGGGGTAAAAACCAGGCCGGATTGTGTCTGCTCAGCAGTATTAATAAATTCCTGTTTTTCTTTTGCCTTTAGCTCTTTAGTTTCAGCCATTTTTACATCCCTCCTTTAACAGAATCTTTATTTTACAGTTATCTGCTTCGGCTTTGCCGCTTCCGATTTTGGGATTACAACCGTTAGTAGGCCGTTTTTCATTTGGGCCTCAACATTTTCAGTATTGATCTCACCCGGAAGCCCGATTATTCTCGAAAATTTACCGGCTTCACGCTCACTGCGGTGGTATTTAATATCTTTTCCTTCAGAAGAAATTTTGCGCTCACCTGATATTGTAAGGTTTTTCCCCATGACCTGAATATCCAGATCTTCAGCATTCAATCCCGGCAATTCTGCTCTTACGTAATAGTTGTTCAGATTTTCAGTAATATTGATTAAAGGAAAAACCCCGGCCCCGGTATATCCCCATGATGGTGAAGTCCGAAATACCAAGCCGGAAAGCGCGTCTATCTGTTTTTTCATTTTATCCATTTCGGCAAAAAAACCTCTTCTGCCAATTTCAGGAAAATCAAAGATTCTTCTTGTAACCATTTGTTGACCCTCCTTTATATTTAATCTGATTGTTCGTTTTTTGCATGATTTCTCACCCAAGGCAAAATGCCAATGTAATAATTTTGTATTAAGCTATTGACGTATTATTTTATAACTGCTTGTACTATCGGAATGAAATAAGGTAACCATTTGTCATAGTTTCACCTCCTATTTTCTTAGTCTCGGTTAGCACCAAATCAAACAAAAGGAAAAATATGTATAAGAGAAATTGTATTATTTTTGTAAAAATTAATATCGAATTTTTTTGTGTCAAGAAATACCGATAAAATTTTTTTATTCAGTAAGAATCAAAAAGCAGGCTTGATCTCATTATGATAAGTTGTTAAAGCGGTAAGGTGTTATCAGTTAGTTAGTGTTTGACCGACAAATGGTAATCGATTGAATTTGAAGATAAATATTGAATAAAAGTAAAACGAAGATTTTTCAGAAAGATGCATTTTATACTTGCATTCTTGACTCATTAATGGTAGTTATTTACTTGAATTAACAG
>NZ_JBAMMY010000156.1:0-1824 GCF_051233685.1 Desulfobacterium sp. N47 | reverse complement strand
GAACCTTCTCATCTAAATGTGAACGTAAATACCCATACTTTACCTTGATTTTCTCAACAGTGTTTGACATACATAACGCATATCATTACCGTAGCTAAATGTCAACATAATTGTTCAATTTATTATTGCTAAGTTACTAATTAAAGGAACCTTCGACACTGCATGTTTTGTTAAAATCGTATCCTATATTAATACCGGATGTTATTCCATCTTCAAGTTCTTGGTTTCCTTCAAAAAAATAAGCACCGATATTTGGAGTAACAGTGATTACACCTTTCTGATCTTCAGCAACGCTTAATGTCATCAATAAAGTTAATAATGCAAAAACAGAAAATATAAATACTAAAGCAGCTTTTTTCATCAAATTCCTCCTTTCGTTAAATAACTTAAACAGGTGATTAATTTTTAGCTAAAACCCCAAAAAAGATACCATTGCATAACCGGTACCTTTCCAAATTATAGATGTTGGGGAGGTGAGCGAGCCCTTTAGGGTGAGCTCGCGGAGCCTCCCCAACTCTATAATTTGGGACATCATGAGATATTTTGGTTGTAGCTGCGCATATTTGATTGGTTTTTTCTTAAATTATGTGAAACTCCCCCTTAGTATGAGCCATCCGGATCACTCCGGTGGCATAATTTTATAGCAGTCTGCAATGAAGCAGCTGCAAAAAAGGAGGAGCTTCACTATGAAAAAGAGAACCATTTTTTCCTGTCAAAGTCAAGAATTGAACACACTGTTTGAAGAAGCCGGTAACAACGCAAAAGTGATGTGCATACCGATAGATTATGCAAAAAAGGAGCATGTCGTTATGTTCTGCAACGGTCATGGAAATATTTTACGAAAACCATTTCCTGTAAAAAATTCCCCGGAAGGCCTTGAGTATCTGACTCAGCAAGTTCTCAGTTCTTGCCGCCATCGTGGAATTGACCCAAAACACACCTTCTTTGGGGGAGAAGATGTCGGCTCCTATGCGCAGAATTTTATAAACACTTTACGTTCCGGAGGATGGCTAATTGCGGGAGTCAACGCTCATGATGCAAAGAAACAACGGACCAATGCTCAAGCCAGTACGGATACACTGGATTTAATGGGCATTGCTTCCATGCTCCTTAATCGAAGGGCAAATTGTTCTCCTGCCCAAACCGGAATCTATCACAACCTCCGGGGTCTAACTCGTCACAGAAAGAAACTTGTTGACATGTCAACAGAGGAAAAAAATCGAATTCATACAGTTGCTGATCAAATCTTCCCTGGCTTTCTGGATGAAAAAAATACCGGGATCTCGCCATTTTCAAATAGTTCACTCTACCTTATGGCAGATCGATTCAGCCCAGCCCAGATCCGTCGTCGAAAACGACGGAAACTTATTGAAACCTTGCGCAAATACGGTACAGTAAAGCCTGAGGTTGGCGCTGATAAACTTCAGCTTTATGCTGCTCATGTACTCAATACACCAACTGAGTATCTCAGTGCCCTCCAGGTTTCATTAGTTCAGCATATTAAACACTTTAAGTGTCTCCAGGACAGTATTGAGCAACTGGAAAAGGAGATGGCCCTATGGCTGGCACAAACCCAGGGTGCATTTCTGACAACTTTACGTGGTATTGGCATCGTCCTGGCAGCTGGAGCAACCGCTGAGATCGGGGATCCAACTAAACAAAAGCCTGTGACCAATGTAGTATCATATTCAGGTATTATTCCACGGGTCAAACAAACCGGTGGCCCTGAAGGCCAAACCCGTACCGGTAAAGTATCAAAACGCTGCAATCGTATCCTCAAAAATTATGTTGTGCAGTCGGCTCACCATATTGGCTTACATGGCC
>NZ_JBAMMY010000155.1:0-106157 GCF_051233685.1 Desulfobacterium sp. N47 | reverse complement strand
AGTGTCTGAACGGAAAGTCATAGTTTTTTTAAAGTCAGCCGGATAGCTGATGGCAGTTTATTAAATTACTACCATTCAAATCATTGGCATCCGATTGCGAATCAAGTTTTTGCGATATTTTCTCAACAACCGGACGCACCCTCATCCAAACGGAACAGATTTATGACAATTGCTATAAGTGTGAATCTTTGAGTTGCCACGTATTATTTTATGATATAACAAATTAATTTCTTTACAAAATATAAAAAATTATCTAAAATAATTTATTGAGTTTACACAAGGGCTTATTAAGTATATTAATTTGCAGGTCGGGGTTTTACCATTGTCAGGACGTTTAATGACAATCTGTTTTTCTATATCAAAGTTTCACAATAATATCCCGGTTCCCAAGTATATTTATTTCAAGCGATATACTAAGAATTATAGGAGTAAATAAATATGTCACAAATTATAGCCTGTTGCGGTCTTGTCTGTTCAGACTGTCCAGTGTTTTTAGCTACGGAAAATGATGATGATGCCGCCAGGAAAAATACGGCTGAATATTTTTCTAAAAAGTTTGGAATGGATTTTAAGCCTGAAGACGTCAAAGGAATCGGACAAAATTGAAAATAATTATACCTTCTGCAGCTGAGACCGGCATTGTAAGCAACAATAAATTGTGGAATCGTGCATTATTACTGGCGGTAATTACAATCTGCTATAATATCATAGAGGGTTTGATTTCCGTATCATTCGGCATTACGGATGAAACTGTATCTTTATTCGGATTCGGGCTTGATTCATTTGTCGAGGTAGTATCAGGATTTGGCATACTTCATATGATAGTCAGGATTAAAAATAATGGCGGCACAAAAGATGCTTTTGAGAAAAATGCCTTAATTATTACAGGCGTTTCATTTTATATACTGGCATTTGGTCTGATAATTACATCCTGTTATAACATTTATATCGGCAACAAGCCGATATCAACTTTATGGGGAATTATTGTCTCGGTTGTATCTATTATATCAATGTTATTTTTGATGAAAGCAAAAATGGATGTCGGCAGAAAACTTAATTCAGATGCCATTGTTGCTGATGCCAATTGTACAAAGACATGTCTGTATCTTTCATTAATACTGCTTATATCAAGCCTTTTGTTTGAAATATTTAAAATCGGATATTTTGATTCCATCGGAGCTATCGGACTCGCATATTATTCGTTTAAGGAAGGCAGAGAAGCCATGGAAAAGTCCAGAGGAAACAGTTGCACATGCAGTTCTTGTCGCAGTTAAGCCAAATCAGGACAAGAAAGACAAACTCAAGTCTATGTATATTTAAGTTTATCAGAGCTATAAGGTTTTTATGCAACCTGAATGAGAAAGGAGATACCTATGAAGAAAGCAGGAGATGGCGGATGGAGCCCGTATTTAGCCGGAGCTCTTTTGGGCATATTGGCGATTGTTTCAGTATTTGCAACGACAAAATTGCTTGGAAAGACTAACTATTTAGGGGCATCGACTACGTTTGTGAGGGCTGCGGGTCTTATCGAAAATACAATTTTACCGGATCATGTTGCTTTAAACGATTATTTTGCAGAAACAAAAGTTAAGATTGACTGGCAGTTTATGCTTGTGATTGGTATTTTTTTAGGCGCCTTCATCTCTTCCATTATGGACAAAAGCTTTAAAATAGAGAGCGTTCCTCCAATATGGAAAGAGCATTTCGGCCCGTCAACAGGAAAACGAGCAGTAGGGGCATTTTTAGGCGGTATTGTTGCCATGGTTGGCGCACGAATGGCCGATGGATGTCCGAGCGGGCATGGCCTTAGCGGAATGATGCAGTTATCTGTCAGTTCGCTTGTGGCGTTGGCGATGTTCTTTGGCGTAGGGGTTTTAGTAGCCGGCATATTTTACTCAAGGAGGACAAAATGAATACAGGGCAATGGTTGGGGCTTATTACCGGAGTAGCATTTGGTTTTTTGCTGCAAAAAGGTCGTGTTCTTCGCTTTGATAAACAGGTGGGTGCTATGTTATTAAAGGATATGACAATATTAAAATTCATGCTGTCTGCTATATTGGTGGGGATGGTTGGCATACTGCTGCTCTCAAACGCTGGGATTATAACTTTAAGCCATAAGCCTATGAATGCTGGTGCAGTAGTAATCGGAGGGGCTTTATTCGGAGCCGGATGGGCTGTAATGGGTTTTTGTCCCGGAACATCAATCGGAGCTATAGGAGAAGGGCGCTGGCACGCTATTTTTGCTGTTATCGGTATGATTGCAGGAGCTGCGGTGTATGCGGAACTTTACCCGTTTTTTAAATCAACAGTACTTGCATGGAAAGATTTCGGCAAGATCGGTCTTCCGGAAACTCTTGGTGCATCACAGTGGATAATTGCCCTTGTATTCTGGGTAGTGGCAATTGGCATGTTTATTTTGTTTGAGAAGAAAAAAATATGAAGGAGAAAATATGAAAGAAGCTGTTATTGTTAGTGCTGTCAGGACGCCTCTTGGCAGTTTTAACGGGTCTTTAGGAAGTATCGGAGCTACAAAGCTCGGAGCTGTGGTTATTGAAGAAGCCGTTAAAAGGGCAGGTATAGACAAAAAAGAAGTTAATGAAGTTATGATGGGCTTGGTGTTGCCCTGCGGTTATGGCCAGAATCCGGCCAAACAGGCTGCCGTATTGGCCGGTATGCCCTGGGAAACAGAATGCATCACTATCAACAAAGTTTGCGGTTCAGCCTTAAAAACAGTCATGCTTGCAGCCCAGGCCATTCAAACCGGAGATGCCGAAGTTGTTGTCGCCGGAGGGATGGAAAGCATGAGCATGGCTCCGTATTATCTTGATAAAGCCCGCTTCGGATATCGAATGGGTGAGGGAAAACTGAAAGATCACATGATAAACGACGGCCTTTGGGATATAGTAAATGATTTTCATATGGGAATGTCTAATGAACTATGCTCTGAAAAATACAATATAAGCCGTGAAGACCAGGATCATTATGCGGATGAATCATACAGGCGGGCATTGAATTCAATTTCTTCAGGGCGTTTTAAGGATGAAATTGTTCCTGTTGAAGTTAAAACAAGAAAAGGGGTCAAAATTTTCGATACGGATGAGTGCCCACAGGAAACCAGTTATGAAATCCTTTCAAAAATGAAACCGGCTTTTAAGAAAGACGGACTCGGCACTGCCGGGAATGCTTCGATAATAAGCGATGGGGCCGCTGCTGTTGTGGTGATGTCAAGAGACAAGGCTGAAAAACTCGGATGTAAAATTATGGCTACAATCGGAGCGCAGGCATCGTATGGAATAGACATGAAGTATGTTCTTGTTGCTCCCATATGGGCTATTCCCAAATGTCTTGCGAAAGAAGGAATTTCAAAGGAAGATGTAGACCTTTATGAAATAAACGAGGCTTTCAGCGGATCAACAGTAGCGGTTCTTCGCGAACTCAAACTGGATCCGGCAAAAGTAAATGTAAATGGTGGAGGTGTGGCTCTCGGACACCCGATAGGAGGCAGCGGTTGCCGTGTTCTTGTTACACTTTTACATGAAATGATTAAACAGGATAAGAAAACCGGACTTGCTTCCCTGTGCCTTGGCGGAGGAGAAGCTGTTGCCCTGGTTGTAAAAAGATAGAATAATAAAGGAGAAAATAATGGATATTAAAAAATTTGGTGTTGTAGGAGCAGGTCAGATGGGAAACGGTATCGCTCAGGTTGCCGCCATGAGTGGTGTTGATGTTATAATGAATGATATAAAAAGCGAGTTTGTCGAGCGTGGTCTTGCTACTATCACAAAAAATCTATCCCGAAGTGTTGACAAGGGAAAGATGACTGCCGAAGAAAAAGATGCGGTTTTAAAACGCATTAGAACAAGCACTGATCTTAAAGATATGGCCGAAGCAGATTTTGTCGTGGAAGCGGCGACTGAAAATGAGACCTTAAAATTTCAGATATTTAGAGATCTTGATAAGGTATGTCCTGAAAATATAATTCTTTCCACAAATACTTCTTCTATCCCGATAGGGCGCATAGCAGCTCAGACAAAAAGGCCCGATAAAATAATCGGGATGCATTTTATGAATCCTGTGCCTGTTATGAAACTTGTTGAGGTTATACGTGGAATTGCAACTTCGGATGAGACCTTTAAAACTACATGGGAACTTTCGATTAAATTCGGTAAAACTCCGGCTTCTTCGGAAGACTATCCCGGTTTTATTGCCAACAGGGTTCTTATGCCCATGATAAATGAAGCAATCTTTTGTCTTTATCAGGGAGTAGGAACAAAAGAAGACATAGACACGGTTATGAAACTTGGAATGAATCATCCTATGGGGCCTCTTGCTCTTGCCGATCTTATAGGACTTGATACCTGTCTTGCAATAATGGAAACAATATATGACGGATTCAAAGATTCAAAATACAGGCCATGTCCACTGCTTCGGAAATATGTGGAAGCCGGATGGTTTGGGAAGAAAACTGGCCGCGGTTTTTACGAGTACAAATAAAAAGGGTATGCCATGACAGCAAAAAAAGCCGATTCCATACTTGGTGTTGGAAAGAAAATCCAGAAAATCAGAACGGAAAAAAAGGTGGTTCTTGACCGGATAGCCAATGAAACGGGGTTTTCAATAGATTATCTTAAAGAAATTGAGGCCGGCAAGGTATTTCCTCCTGTCGGCGCACTTCTCCAGATTGCAAAAGCCCTTGAAATAGATTCGGGTTTTTTCTTAAGAGAGCAGGAATCGGCTTTTAAAAAGCGCAGTAAAGATTATTCCAAGCGAACGGAAAATTATGCTTATACTAATCTTACGCCGGGAGCGGAAAACAAGCATTTAAAGGCTTTCAAGGTAACTGTTGAGCCTTTGCAGGAACATAAAGGTGTTGGGTATCATCATGAGGGTGAAGAATTTGTTTATGTGCTCAAAGGAAAAGTGGAGGTGATTGTAGGAGAACATACAAACAAACTTTCTGAGGGTGATTCGCTCCATTTTAATTCAGGGATAAGGCATATGCTCAGAAATGTAGGCAAAAATATTGCCGAGCTTCTTGTGGTTATTTACGGGCCGTGATTTAAACTTTCAGATAAAGTTTTTGGACTGCGTTATCAGTCGCCCCCCTTCGACAACGTACCAACTGTACGTCTTACTCAGTGGGGCTCCTTCTGGCCTTGCCAAAAACATTATCTGAAAGTCTATACTTAAAGAGAGTTGAAAATGTCTTATTTTCTTACAGATGAACAGCTGATGATCCGGGATATGGTAAGGGAGTTTTCGCGCAAATTTGTAGCTGTTACAGCTATGGAACGTGATTTGAGCAAAGAGTTTCCTGCTGAAAACTGCGAAAAAATGGCAGAGCTCGGACTCATGGGTATGATGATTCCTCCTGAATACGGAGGCTCAGGTACCGATACAATAAGCTATGTCCTTGCCCTTTCCGAAATTGCATATTCGTGTGCCTCAACCGCTGTTGTGATGTCTGTTCATAACTCGATAGTGTGTGAAAGCATATTAAGATACGGGAGTGATGATCAGAAGGTGCGGTATTTAAAGTCGCTTGCTTCAGGAGAGATGATAGGTGCTTTTGCAATGACTGAACCGCAGGCAGGTTCCGATCCGGTAAGCCAGAAGACTTCGGCGGTAAAAGACGGTGAATATTATGTGTTAAATGGGACCAAACGTTTTATTACAACCGGAAAAAATGCAGGACTTACAATAGTTACGGCAATTACTGATTCTGCAAAAAAGCACAAGGGTATCAGCGCATTTATAGTAGTAAAGGATACTCCCGGATTAATAGTGGGAAAAGTGGAAGACAAGATGGGACTTCGTGGTTCCGATACCTGTGATCTTGTTTTTGATAATTGCCGGGTGCATAAAGATGATCTTCTGGGCAGTGAGGGAGACGGCTTTAAAATAGCAATGTCGGCGCTTGACGGCGGCAGAATCGGAATTGCCGCGCAATCGGTCGGAGTCGCCCAGGCGGCGCTTGACGCAGCAGTTAAATATTCAACTCAGCGTGAACAGTTTGGTCAGACTATTTCCAAATTTCAGGGCCTTCGCTGGATGGTAGCTGAAATGGCGACCGAAGTTGAAGCTGCGCGGCAGCTGATGTTTTCGGCTGCGGCCATGAAAGATAAAGGCGTAAACTATACCCTACAGGCTTCCATGGCAAAACTGTTTGCTTCCGAAATGGTAAACCGGGTTACCGCAAAAGCATTGCAAATGCATGGAGGCTATGGTTTTATCAAAGAATATCCTGTTGAGAGATTTTACAGGGATGCAAGAGTTTTTACAATTTATGAAGGAACATCGGAAATTCAGAAAGTAGTAATCTCAAATCATATTTTCAACGACAAAAGAAAAATGTAAAATAGAGCATGTTTTTTCCGGAGAGATAAAAATGTACATTGTAACAGCTGGTGAAATGCAGCAGATGGATAAAAGTACTATAGATTTCGGACTTCCGGGCCGTGTGCTTATGGAAAATGCCGGGTGCGGTGCTACGCAGATATTTCTTGATAGATTTTGCAAAAAAGGATCTGAAAAAGTTGGTATTCTGGCAGGGCGCGGAAATAATGGCGGTGATGGTTTTGTAATTGCAAGGCGTCTTGCCCGGAAAGGAATTGATGTAAATGTATATCTTCTGTCCAAAACATCGCTTGTCAAAGGAGATGCGCTTGAAAACCTCAAGCTTCTTTATCCGCTGCAAATTCCGGTTTTTGAAATAACAGGCAGTAAAAGTTTTATAACAAATCAGGATTTCATGCAAAACAGGGATATATGGGTTGATGCCATATTTGGAACCGGTTTGAAATCAAATATTGAAGGCATTATTAAAGATGTCATAATTTATGTAAACAGTCTTGATAAACCTGTGTTTGCTGTTGATATTGCTTCCGGAATTGATTCGGACAACGGACAGATGCATGGTGAATGCATTCATGCTGAATTGACGGCAACTTTTGGATATGCAAAATTGGGGCATTATCTTTATCCGGGTGCAAGATGTTCGGGTGAAATTGAAATTGTGGATATCGGCATCCCGTCTTTTATTGCAGATAAAATCGCTCCGAAACAAGGCCTGCTCACACATGAACGTATTAGTTCCATTCTTGAACCAAGAAGAAAAGACGCCCATAAGGGAAGTACAGGCCATGTTTTTGTTATCGGAGGCTCTCCGGGAAAAACCGGGGCTGTATCAATGACTGCTATGGCTGCAATGAGAGCTGGTGCCGGACTTGTTACTCTTGGTGTGCCTAAAAGTCTCCACTGCGTGATAGAATCAGCGACTCTTGAAGTCATGTCTTGCCCGCTTTCTGAAAATTCCGAGGGTTTTCTTTCGGAGTCTTCTTTTGATTCTGTTATGCACAATGTTGCAGGCAAGAAATGCATTGCACTTGGCCCGGGGCTTGGAACAGATCCTTCTACTAAAAAGCTTCTTATCAGAATACTTCGCGAGGTGCAGATTCCTGTTGTTCTTGATGCAGACGGTCTTAATCTGCTTGCCGGACAAACCGATGAGCTTAAAAAGCTGAAAACGCCTGCTGTATTGACTCCTCATCCCGGTGAGATGTCAAGACTCACGGGTAAATCCATTGCACAGATTCAGAGTAACAGGGTTGTCTGTGCACGCGAATTTGCCACAGAGCATAATGTTCATCTTGTTTTGAAAGGAGCAGGAACTGTAATAGCACATCCGGACGGAAGGGTGTTTATTAATTCAACCGGAAATTCAGGCATGGCATCCGGCGGGATGGGAGATGTTCTAACCGGAATTATCGCCGGATTTATTGCCCAGAATTATACTGC
Organism: Desulfobacterium sp. N47; assembly: GCF_051233685.1. NCBI lineage: Bacteria > Pseudomonadati > Thermodesulfobacteriota > Desulfobacteria > Desulfobacterales > Desulfobacteriaceae > Desulfobacterium > Desulfobacterium sp. N47. The sequence continues at coordinate 98,360 of NZ_JBAMMY010000155.1, read as the reverse complement.
TGAAGATGCCGCAAAGCTTGGAGTTTATCTTCACGGAGCTGCCGGAGACGCTCTTTCGGAAAGCATAGGCCCTTTTGGCTATCTTGCCTCCGATATGTTAAAAATACTGCCGGCGCAAATAGGGATTTATGCCAATAAATGCTTTGGAGACTTATAAGAATGGTTTCCTTGAGCAAACTTGCTGCAAACACTCTGACTGCAGATGTTATTACAGGTTCCTGTGCCGAAACTCAAAATCTGGGAGAAAAAATCGGCAGGAAAATTACAAATAGAATTATAATTGCATTGTCAGGAGAGCTTGGAAGCGGGAAAACATCATTTGTACAGGGTCTTGCCAATGGGCTTGAAGTGCCGGCCAGATTTTATGTCACAAGCCCGACTTATTCAATTATTCATGAATATCCGGGACGAATTTCCCTTTTCCATATTGATTTATACCGTCTGACAGATAAAGATGATATTTATGATACAGGGCTTTATGAAATACTTGACAGTTTCGGAGTTTTTGCTATTGAATGGCCCGACTTATTGAAAAACGAATTTCCGGCTCAGTATTTGTCGGTTCATATAGAAATAACAGGTGATGATACAAGAAAATTTCAGATAACTGCGTTCGGTAATGAAACCGCAAGCCTGATTACAGATCTATGAGGGGAAAATGAGTTTAATTGTACAAAAATTCGGAGGAACATCGGTAGGCGATATTGAGCGTATTCGTAATGTCGCAATGCGCGTATCAAAGACGTTTGATGAGAAAAACGATGTAGTAGTAGTTCTTTCAGCGATGTCGGGGGTTACTGATAGTCTCATAAAAATGGCAGAACAGGCCGCTTATTCTCCCGATAAACGCGAACTTGATGTTCTGCTGAATACCGGAGAGCAGACTACTGTTGCAATTCTTGCCATGATGCTAAAGGGTATGAACTATCCTGCCGTATCCCTTTTGGGGCATCAGGCTAAAATTCTGACTAACAGTGATTTCGGAAATGCCAGGATTGGCGGAATCAATGCTGATAATATCAGAAAGTATCTTGATCAGCGGATAATAGTTGTTATTGCAGGTTTTCAGGGTATGGATTCGAATGGAAATCTGACAACACTTGGACGCGGAGGTTCGGATACAACAGCCGTTGCTGTGGCAGCAGCGCTAAAAGCCGATATATGTGAAATATATACGGATGTGGATGGAATATATACGGCTGATCCCAATGTGTGCAAAAAGGCAAGAAAACTTGATAAAATATCTTATGATGAGATGCTTGAAATGTCGAGTCTTGGAGCAAAGGTTCTACAGATCAGATCCGTTGAATTTGCGAAAAAATATGATGTTCCTATACATCTAAGGTCATCGTTTTCACTTGAGGAGGGAACTATGGTGGTAAATGAATATTCGGATATGGAACGACTTGTTGTATCCGGTGTAACTCACAGCAAAAATGAAGCCCGCATTACCTTGAAAAAAGTTGTTGACCAGCCGGGTATAGCCGCAAAAATATTCACACCGATTGCAGATGCAGGGATACTTGTGGATATGATAATACAAAATACCCGCGCTGAAGGATTGACAGATCTCACGTTCACAGTTCCCAAATCGGATTTTAAGAAAGCAGTTGAGATTGAGACGAAGGTAGCCGGTGAAATAGGCGCCGAAGCTGTTCTGGTTGATGAAAACGTTGCCAAGGTTTCGGTTGCAGGCGTTGGAATGAAGAACCATTCCGGTGTTGCTGCAAGGATGTTTTCAGCGCTTGCAAGAGATAACATAAATGTGCTGCTGATAAGTACTTCAGAAATCAGAATATCTTGTCTTATAGAAGAGAAATACGCCGAACTCGCTGTTCGTGTTCTTCATGCTGAATTTGGTTTGGATAAATAGAGCTAATAAGTTCGTAAGCTCATAAGCTTTTGAGGGTGAAGGGGAAAAAAGGCTGATGAGTTCATGTGCTCTTGAATGGTAAAAAAAAGATAATTGCTGACAAATGGTGAATATGAGATTTAGTACTGACCAGTTGATACTGTCGCTTATAATCGGGATTATTATACTGGGACTTGCTGTATACAGGATGTACGGACTCTGAACAAATTGCAGGTATTTTTGTGTAACATGCCGTTTATTTGATTGTTCTTCTTTAATTCAAATTGATCTATATGATATTAATTGTGATTTTATTGTTAACAGGTTAAAATGCGGATAATAATTCAGGAAACATCAAGATTGTTATCAAATTATTCAACTTCTCCGGGCACTTAATATTATTCTTGACATATCATAAAATTAGAATTATTTTCAATATTTTATTTAGGCCGTTTTGGATATCGGTAATAGCGGTAGAGAGCTTATCTTCTCATACCAATCAAAAAGGTATTTGCCGGATTCTTAATAAAGAAATAACTTTTGATAATATTTCAAAATTATAGATAAATAGATTGTTTATTAATTATGTTTGATAGTTTAAGCGAAAAACTAGAAAATATATTCAAGCAACTCAAAGGACACGGCAAATTAACCGAGAAGAACATTGAGGAGGGCTTGAAAGAAGTCAGAATGGCGCTTCTTGAAGCCGATGTTCATTACAAGGTTGTAAAAAAGCTTGTTGCGGATATAAAAGAACGTTCTTTAGGTCAGGAAGTAATGGCCAGCCTGACGCCTGGGCATCAGGTTATTAAAATTGTAAATGATGAACTTACCAGGCTTATGGGTTCTTCGCATCAGGAAATTGTTCTTTCAGGTTCTGTGCCTGTCTCTATAATGCTTGTAGGTCTCCAGGGTTCGGGTAAAACAACTACAGCCGGAAAAATCGCAATTTTTTTACGGCAAAAAGGCAGGAAACCTTTTCTTGTCCCTGCTGATGTTTACCGTCCTGCTGCTATTGACCAGTTGAGAAAAATAGCGGAACAAATAGGTGTTCCTGCTTTTGAATCATCTGTTGATATGGATCCTGTTGATATCTGCTTAAAAGCAAAAACGACTGCCCAGAAACTGGGCTGTGATACTCTTATCCTTGATACGGCAGGCCGTCTTCATATTAATGAAGAGCTTATGGCGGAGCTGAGCCGAATAAAGAATGCGGTTAAACCATCGGATATACTTCTTGTTGCTGATGCTATGACAGGTCAGGATGCTGTGAATATTTCAAAATCGTTTGACAGCTCGCTTGATATCGGTGGTGTCATTCTTACCAAAATGGATGGAGATGCCAGAGGCGGTGCTGCGTTATCTATTAAGGCGATAACGAACAAGCCAATAAAATTTATAGGGGTAGGTGAAAAACTAAGCGCTTTGGAGCCATTTTATCCTGACAGAATGTCTTCAAGAATACTCGGAATGGGTGACATCCTTACCTTTATTGAAAAGGCACAGTCCGTTTCCGATGAAAAACAAGCTGTTGAGCTTGAAAGAAAACTGAGAAAAAGCCAGTTTACTCTGGAAGATTTTCGCGACCAGATGGGTCAGATTCGAAAAATGGGTTCAATATCCGAAATACTGGGCATGATTCCCGGATTGGGCAAAAACAAACAGCTTAAGAACTTGCAGGTTGACGAAAAAGAGTTGGTCAAAATTGAAGCGATAATTAATTCCATGACTCCCATGGAACGCAGGCAATATACCATAATTAATGGAAATCGAAGAAAAAGGATTGCCAAGGGGAGTGGAACTAGCGTACAAGACATTAACAGACTTCTTAAAAATTATGCCCAGGCTATGAAAATAATGAAACAAATCAATAAAGGCGGTATGCGCGGCATTAAACGTGGCATGCTGCCGTTTTAGAGGAGAAGCGAAAATATGGCAGTTAAAATCAGATTGGCAAGGCATGGAGCAAAAAAAAGGCCCTTTTACAGAATTGTCATTGCCGATTCCGAACATCCAAGGGATGGCAGGTATATAGAAGCAGTAGGAACATATGATCCGGTTTTGAATCCTGCAAAGGTCTCTCTCAAGGGGGAACGGATAAAACATTGGATCGGTATGGGAGCAAAACCAACGGATACAGTGAAAAATATTTTGAAAAAAGAAAAGATATAGTTGATTATTAGATAGTTGATTGTGTTGTACCCTTATCCTCAACCGCAAATTAAAAAGGAGATGGAGCCATGAAAGATCTGATCTATTACATAGCGCAGGCCCTGGTTGATAATCCTGAGCAAGTTAAAGTTGAAGAGGTACTTGGGAACCAAACCTCAGTTTTAGAACTTAAAGTGGCTAAAGAGGATCTGGGAAAGGTAATAGGGAAGCAGGGCCGAACTGCCCGGGCAATGCGGACAATATTGAGTGCTGCATCTGCAAAAGTAAAAAAACGCACTGTTTTGGAAATTATCGAATAATCTGTGAGTAAAAAGGGGTTTCTTCCAATAGGAAAAATTGTGAATGCCCATGGAATCCATGGTGCAATGAAGATCTATTCCTATTCGGGGACCTTTTCTGCTTTTGAAACAGGAAATACACTTTGTATAAAAAATGACCCTGATTCCGCCGGTTCTTCTTACAGAATAAAATGGTCTGCACTCCATTCCCGTTTTATTCTTGTTGAGTTTGAAGGAATTGATTCAAGGGTTTTAGCTCAAAGTTTAAAGGGATACGAGCTTTTTATTGAAAAGGCAAAACTTCCCAGGCTTGAAGATAAAACTTATTACTGGGATGATATAATCGGTCTGAATGTATATACAGCTGATGGTGATTTCCTTGGTGTGATTGAATCGATTATACAAACAGGCAGCAATGATGTATATGTTGTAAAAAATGAAGAAAAAGAAGTTCTTATACCAGCATTGGAATCCGTTGTTTTAGATATTGATCTTGACTGTAAAACTATTAAGGTTAAATTGCCCGAAGGCTTGTAGCAAACGTCTTGTAATGGACTTATGATGAAATTTACAGTTCTTACAATATTTCCTGAAATGTTTAATTCCTTCTGGTCTTATGGAATAATTAAAAAAGCGATTGATGAAAGCCTTATTTTTGCTTCTGCAATAAACATAAGGGATTTTACAAAAGACAAGCACAAGACAACTGATGACAGGCCTTTTGGCGGCGGTTGCGGAATGGTTATGAAGCCCGAACCTTTGGCAGATGCTATACGGATGGCAAAAGAAAACAATCCCGATTCAAGGACTGTGCTCTTAAGTCCCCAGGGGCGTATTTTTAACCAGAAGTTAGCAGTTGAATTAGCTGAATCAAATGGGCTTAATTTTGTTTGCGGAAGGTATGAGGGTATAGACGAACGTATATGCAGTGATTTTGTCGATGATGAAATTTCCTTGGGTGATTATGTGCTGATGGGCGGAGAGCTTGGCGCGATGGTAATTATGGAAGCTGTAACTCGTCTGATACCCGGAGTACTTGGCAGCCCCGACTCGGCTTCACAGGATTCATTCTCCGGCGAATTGCTTGATTACTGCCATTTTACAAGGCCAAGAGAATTTGAAGGATCAAAAGTACCTGAAGCGTTGCTTTCCGGCAACCATAAAGATATTGATAACTGGAGACTTGAGGCTTCTTTAATACGCACATTTTTAAAAAGACCGGATCTTATAGAAAATAAAATTCTTACGAAACAGGAAAATGAAATACTGAAAAAATGGTGCCGCGATATTGAAAATATTATTCAAGCCCAATCTTTACGTGGCTCTGGTACATTATCCGGTAATTAATAAATCCGGTGATATTATAGCATCAGCGATAACGAACCTTGATCTGCATGACATGGCAAGGGCGGCAAAAACATATGGAGTTAAAAATTTTTATGTAGTTACGCCGCTTGATGATCAGAAAGAACTTGCTCAGCAAATTATTTCTCACTGGACAAGCGGAGCAGGGGCTGTCCTCAATCCCAAAAGGTGCGAGGCTCTTGAACTGATATATATAAAGAACTCGATTAAAGATGTTTTGGAAGAAATTGGTTTCAAGGAAAAAAGTTATCCTAAAACAGTAGTAACAAGTGCAAAAGACAGTACGGATTATATCAGCTTTTTTAAGTTTAAGGAAATGCTCAAAGATGAAAGCCCGTATCTTATTATTTTTGGAACAGGATGGGGGCTTGCTGAGGAAATAATTTCAACAGCTGATTATAAGCTTGAACCAATAAAAGGAAATGCTGACTATAATCATCTTTCAGTCAGGTCGGCATGTTCGATCGTTTTGGACAGACTAATTTGCGGCTGAGAAAGGGCTGATTTTTATTACGAAGAGAAGTCATTAGCTATCCTTGTTTTCTCTGTACGGTTTTCTCTGTACGATGTCGGGAAAACAAATTATATTTTATGTTAGGAGATTATCGATGGACCCATTAAAACAGTTGGCGCTTGAAAGCATGCGGCTTGATTTTCCGGCATTTAAGACAGGAGATACAGTTAAAGTCCATGTTAAAATAAAAGAAGGTGAAAAAGAACGTATTCAGGTATTTGAGGGAGTAATTATCGGCAGACACAGAAAAGTTGAAAATTCGACTTTTACTGTAAGAAAAGTATCATATGGCGTTGGTGTAGAACGTATATTCCAGCTTAATTCGCCTGTTATAGACAGAATTGAAGTTATGAGCCATGGCCGGGTAAGGCAGTCAAAAATATATTTCCTTCGAAAACTCAGAGGCAAGGCTGCAAGGCTGAAAGAACGCCGCGTAAATTGAGAAGATAAGCCATGGGAAACAACCTGTGGGCATATGAGTTAAGTGCCTTTGAAAAAGGCTATAATAAAATAGCAGGCGTAGATGAGGCCGGCAGAGGACCCATTGCCGGCCCGGTTGTTTCCGCAGCAGTGATACTTCCCTTTTCTTATCCTATCGAAGGTGTTACGGACTCAAAAAAATTAACTCCCAAAAAGCGCGATTATCTTTATAACATTATCTATGAACGTGCTGTTTCAATAGGAATCGGAATAGTTGATCCGGCAGAAATTGAGCGTATAAATATTCTCAGGGCATCACTTCTTTCAATGTCAATTGCGGTTCAAAACCTTTCTCCTGAATCCGATTATCTTCTTATTGACGGAATATTTCCTATTCCGCATACCCTTTCACAGCAACCTATTCCACATGGTGATTCTTTGAGTTTATCAGTCGCCGCAGCATCAATTGTTGCAAAGGTCACAAGGGACAGGCTTATGGAGAGATACCATTACGAATATCCTGAATATGGATTCATAAAACACAAAGGATATCCAACCAAAGAACATAAAGAAGCAATCCGCAGATCAGGATGTTGCCCTATTCACAGACGAAGCTTTAAAGGGGTTAAAGAAGTTATAAGCCAAACTGATTCGTGCTGTGAGCCTTTAGTGTCATAATCGTGCAATCGCCGGGAACTTTAAGAGCTTATGCGTAAGGAATAATATATGCCGTCAAAAGATCAACTTTTCGGAAAAGAAGGCGAATCCCTTGCTGTTTTGTATCTTAAAAAACATGGATACAAAATAATTGAGCAGAATTATCGCACAAAGCTGGGTGAAATTGATATAATTGCAAAAGAAAAAAACACCTTGGTATTTGTTGAAGTAAAATCCAGAAACACCGGCCATTTCGGAAGTCCTAAATACGCAATAACTCCAAAAAAAATGAGAAAAATTTCCATGGTGGCCCTTTACTTTCTAAAAGAAACAAAGCAGAGCGGCGTTAAAGCAAGATTTGACGTTGTTTCAATAAGTCCCGGAGAAAAAGAGCCTGAAATTGAAATAATAAAAAATGCTTTCGATCTTGCTTATGGATGATACGGCATCGGCGGTTATACCGGGGACTCTTTATATTGTTGCAACTCCTATAGGAAACAGGGATGATATCACCTTAAGAGCGCTAAAGGTCTTAAAAGATGTCGATCTGATTGCAGCAGAAGACACACGTCATACAGGAAGATTTTTATCCTTCCACAGCATAAAAGCCAACCTGATATCATATCATGAACATAACGAACGGGAACGAACTTTAGATTTAATCGACAGACTAAAAAACGGGGCATCTATTGCTCTTGTAACCAATGCCGGCACACCTCTGTTATCTGATCCCGGTTACCGGCTGGTAAAAGAGGCTGTAGCCGCGGAAGTAAATATTGTTCCGATACCAGGTGTATCAGCTGCTATAACAGCACTTTGTGTTTCCGGCCTGCCAACCGATTCATTTATATTTATCGGGTTTTGTCCCAAAAAAAATCAAAAGCGCCTGGATTTATTAAAAGATATAGATAAGGAAAAAAGAACTTTAATATTTTACGAATCTCCAAAAAGAATAATACGGTTTCTTGAAGAAACGCTTGATGTGATGGGAGAAAGATATTGTGTTTTAACCCGTGAACTGACTAAGCTTCACGAAGAAATCATAAGAGGAATACAGACTGAAATACTTTATGCTTTAAAGCAGCGCCCCGGATTAAAAGGGGAGATTACTCTGCTGATATCGGGCTATGAAGAAAAGGATAATTACTCTCCCGATATTCTAATAAAAGAACTTACAGAAAGTATTTGTGAGCATAATACTCCATTGCCTGTTCTTGCAAAACAAAAAGCTGAAAAATTCGGTCTTTCAAAAAAACAGGTCTATGAAGAGGCTTTGAAGATAAAAAGAGGAATAAGCCAAAATTTGCATAGTATTTACCGTCAAAACATTAAAATCTAATACTTCGGTTGTTCATTTTCCATTTTTTTGATAAAAGCCAAAAATACCCATGTGCGTACGATACTCAGTTTCTTTTTATTCAAAAGTTTAAGAATCTGTTTTTAGCATTTTCTTGTTTCATAATTTTATCCATTTGTATTCTTTATTTGGAAAAAAATATTGACTGAATCCAAAAAAACACGTTCGATTATATAATTGTTGGCATCAGGTAACCAACAGTTCGTGTCAGGGCGAAGTTATATAATTGACTATAATAAATCATTACATGTTATGGATCAATGAAAACAGCGCCATTTGAGAATTGACTTAAGAAAGTTAAAAGAGGATTTGTCGTTTTTTTATCCTTGACTGGAATATTTTTTGATGTATAAACGCGCCAGAATCATTTTGGCAAAAACTTTAAATCGGAGCAAATAACAGAATATGGAACCTCCTGGTCATAGAGGAAAACTCATCTATAGACGACGGTCTACGGCTATAAATAAATGTATCCCGGAATAATTTCTTTTAATCCATAACTGGTTTTTTTGTGGATTTCCGGGCAAAACAACCGGAAACCGCAGCTATTTTTTTTCACACCTCTATCCCCAGCATGCAGATTGAACCGACTGTCCAATCTTTTGACCGGTAATATTGTTCAGAAGATATTAATATTAAATCCGGAGGTTGTCTTCTCATGTACTGGATCAGTAAAAGCATTCACAATCTGAATCGCTTACGGCGTAATTTTATTATTTTTTTGTCCGTGCTCGGGCCGGGCATTATCGTTATGATTGCCGACAATGATGCAGGCGGCATATCGACATATGCCGTAACAGGCTCAAAATATGGCTTTTCTCTGCTTTGGATATTTCTTCTTCTCCTTCCGATGGCTTATTTTGTTCAGGAAATGACCGTTCGTCTGGGAGCAGTAACCAAACGTGGCCATGCCGAAGCTATCTTCGACGGATTCGGTCCTTTCTGGGGTTGGTTTTCTCTTGTTGATCTTGCAATAACAAACTGGCTTACTCTGGTTACGGAATATATCGGGATGACAGCGGCTATGAGCCTTTTCGGCGTACCGCCGCTTTTTACTATTATTGCTGTTACGGCAATACTTTTTGCTATTGTCCTTTCGGGAAAATACTGGACATTTGAAAAGCTTACTCTTTTCTTCTGTGCCTTTAATCTCGTTTACATCCCCGCGGCGCTCTGGGCCATGGAAACACCGAATGCTCCGCTATGGAGCGAAGTATTAAAAGGATTTTACAGTCCGGATATCGGGCCAATAAACACGGATTTGATTTTTATCATACTTGCCAACATAGGAACTACAATTGCTCCCTGGATGCTGTTTTTCCAGCAAAGCGCAGTAGTCGATAAGGGCCTTGATATACATGATATCAGGTTTGGCAAGCTTGAAACTCTTGTAGGATCGCTTTTAACCTGTATTGTAGCTGTTTTTATTATTATTGTTACAGCTGCGGTTTTCTATTACCACAAACCACCTATTATTATTGAAGATGCCAAACAGACCGCCGAAGCAATAGTCCCTTTGCTTCCCTTCGGCCAGGGTCAATTGGCCCGTAAGTTTTTTGCTATAGGACTTTTTGATGCCGGATTTCTTGGCGCACTTTGTATTTCCCTGTCAACATCATGGGCAGTAGGAGAGGTTTTCGGATGGGCGCACACCCTGAACAAGAAAGTCAAGGAAGCGCCCTGGTTTTATGTGGTTTATCTGGGAATGCTCATAACTTCAGGCGCAGTTGTTCTGATCCCCGGAGCGCCGTTGGTGCATATTACCATGTTCGTACAGGTTGTTGCAGTAACAATGTTACCGGCATCTTTGATTTTTCTGCTCTTGCTTTTAAACGATAAATCACGCATGGGCGATTATGTTAGTACGCGCTGGGAAAATATAATAAACGGTTCTATTGTGATCTTTGTTATTATTATGTCATCTTTACTGGGTATAACTACGCTTTTTCCCAACATTATTAAATGAGCACCCGGGAGTTCATACAATGGCGGAAAAAAATCAAAAAATAAAAATGACGGATCTGCCCCAGGGAACAGGCAATTTCCGGCTCATCTATTTTTCGGAACTTGTAAAGCGTCCGATCTGTATCGGAAAAATTAAAAACCGAATAGGAAAACTTACCGATGTGGTGTTTGCTTTAACGGAATCTTATCCGGAAGCGGTAGGTATATACATTTATCATGGCTGGGGAAAACCGACCATGTTCATTCCATGGACAAAAGTTCTTAAGATAGAAGATGATGCCATTTTTGTTGGGCCTCCTGAAGAGGGCGATAAATATCCCCCGTTTATCGATCAACAGGGATGGATTCTTCTGGACAAACATCTGATGGGACGAACGATCGTGGACATGGATGACCGGCGGGTTGAAGTGGTAAATGACCTGCACCTGATAGAATCAAGAAAAAGATTGATCCTTGTTCATGTTGATATATCATTTAATGGTTTTTTGCGCCGTTGGGGACTTGAAAAATTTCACTGGGTAAAAGATGATCTGATCTCATGGAAATATGTCCAGCCTTTGTCAGTAGAAGATGCCGTTTCAACAGACAAGGTGTCTCTATCTGTAACACGCAAGCAGATACATAATCTTCCGAGTGAGGATCTTGCCGATATACTGGAAGAACTCAGCAATGAAGAAAAAAGCGCTCTTTTTTCCGCCCTTAACTCTGAAAAGGCGGCAGAAACTTTAGCTGATGCTGAACCGAGAACCCAGCGTCAGATTATTGCAAACCTTCGCAAAGAAAGAGCCCGTAATATATTTTCTGAGATGACCATACCCCAGCTTGCAGCGCTTTTTTCAGTTCTTCCTCATGATCATGTTTCAGACATGATGAAACTGCTTACAAGTGAACAGGCCGAACGTGTGAGCTCAATTCTTTCAGAAAGGGAATCAACAGCAAAAGGCATGATGTCGGGTATCTTTTTAACAATGCCGAAAAAAGCAACCGTAGCTGAAGCTTTGGCTAAAATCAGGCAGTCCGGGATGGAACCCGAGGTTATTTCTTATATTTACGTAGTTGATGATAACGGGACAAAGCTTGCCGGAGTAGTCGATTTACGTGAATTGGTTCTATCTGCCGATAATACTGCGCTTGATGAAATTATGGCAACTCATGTGGTAACCGCTGAAGACGATACACAGGAAGACCTGGCCGAACTTTTTGCAAAATATCATTACAGGATGATACCGGTTGTGGACAGTAATGATAACATCCTTGGCATAATTCAATATAACGACATCATGAAAGGGGTGGAAACCCGCATTAAATTGTAAGGAGAACCGGGATGGCGCGAGTGCAACTGACAAAAACTGCAAAAATTGCTCTTTATTTTCTTAGATTTTATCTCATTTTTCTACTGGCTCTTATAGTAATAAAATTCTTAAAACTCTTTTAAGTTGTCCTGGTATAGCGATTGTCTCAAATTGAGTATAACCCGGAGAAAATATCAGAGACCTTTGGTAGCTTAATTTTTATGAAAATCAGTCTTGACATGGGGTCCACTATATTGTATGTTCCATTTTTAACCGATAACACTTCTGCTTCGGAATTATCGGTAGCAAAGATTCGAAAGTGAAGGGGTATAGACCGCATTTCGATAAGCTCGTCAAGCAGCATGGCAACTGAATATGCTTCCTGCCCGGCTGAACAACCCACAGACCAGATACGGATTTCTGTACAGCCGGATTTTATTTTTTCTTCTATTATATTTGGAAGGACAATCTGTTCAAGCAGATTAAAAGTGAGCGGGTCTCTGAAAAACTCGCTGTAACAGATTTTAAGCGAGTTGAATAAATCTTCCGCTTCCATATGATCTTCCGCTAAACGCCCTGAATACTTCTCGTGGCCGGATATCGAGTTTGCAACAAGTCTTTTATCAATAGATTGAACAAGAAAGGATTCTTCATAACATGAAATATCCATGCTATATTGCTGGTACATTACCCTGATTATTTCTTTCAGAGCCTCTTCCATTTGGTATGCAAATGAATCCTTGTTATTATATTAAAGAATAATTATTTTATTTTACAATATATTAAATTATATAATTTTTCAATATAATGTTTTTTACTTCTTATAGATTCTTGTACTGATAAAATATTAACAGGATTTTTTATAATATAATTCTGCTTTTATTACGGCTTCTCCCTTGAAGTTGTGATCATTCCATAGGACACAAGAGCAAGAGATAATATTGAAAGCCATGTAAAGGATTCCGAATCCAAAACTGCTGCCGAAAGGAAGGCCCCGCAAACCGGTATTAGAAATCTGTATACCGCAATACTTGTAAGTTTATTATGTTTAATCAACATATACCAAAGAGAAAAAGCCGTTGCTGTAGCTGCTGACAGATACAGGAGAAGAAGTACCAGCTCTGTCGAAAATTCTATCACGGAGGGCTTTTCAAACAGACATGCAATACCAAAAAGAACAATACCTCCCATTGTAAGCTGATAGGCGGATAGAAGAGGCGGATAAATCCTGAGTGAAATTTTTTTTACAATAAAAAGGGCAGATATTGAAGAAAGAGAAGTTAAAATTATAAAGCCTTCTCCTGACAGACGGAAATCAAGGCCAAACTGTTTATGATTGAAATTAACTATGATAATGCCGATAAAACCCAGGATAAGCCCGGTTATTTTTACCGGGCTTAAGCGGTCGTCTTTAAGCCATAGGTGAGAGGAAACAGCCAAAAACAAAGAGCCTGAGCCTGTTATTATCGAAGCTTTCATGCTTGTGGTGTTTGAAATGCCTATGTAGAAAAAAAAATATTGAATCGTAGTCTGAAGAAGTCCCAGTAAAAGAAGCGTAAGATAATCCTTTCCGGCAGGCAGTATCAATTGCTTTTTACATAAAAGCAATACCAGAAAAAGTATAATCCCGGCTGATAGAAACCGGTATGCCGCAAAAAATAGTTTTCCACCTGTATTATTCTCAATATTTAGAATTGAAAACCCGATTTTTAGCAGGGGGAAAGCGCTGCCCCAAAGCATTGCGCAAACAAATGCTATGAGCATTACAGCAGGAGGCCAGGTTAAGATTTTATTTTTATCCATCTTGATTATAAGAGATATGCAAAGTCTTTCTTTATTATTTCGAAAAGTTCCTCTCCTATTGCAATCCCTATATCGATGAAACCCGGCCCGTATTTTTTTCCGGTTTCAGAGCGGAATGTAAGTTTGATTTTATGAAGACTTTCCATTCCTTTTGGATAAAGAGCAATAAATTCAGAAAACGGCGGATTTATATATGATATCATTTCCCAGAATGTATCGGTAAAATTGTCCGGCCCCCAACGGAACTTATCCGCATCATAAAGACAATCCGAAATAAGTTTTCCTCCGGGTGTCTTTATTTCCACAGCATCTTTAAATGCTTCATGGTTTTTTATTGCAATGCAGATATCATCCAGTTCTTCAGGGAGAAAAGCGCAGTTTTTTAAAGCTTCACGCGCAAAAACCGCGCCTGCTGCAGAATGATCCTTCTCCTTTCGTTTTATGTCATGCATAAGGCCGGCACTTTGGGCAATAATAACCCTGCGCTTGTAAAAGTTGTCGGAATATCCGGCAATCCTGCTTTCGATATATATTAATGCCCCGGCATCTAAGGTTACTTTAATGGCATGATCAAGGCCGTGTCCAAAATCATTATCCAGATTTTTAGATACAAAACTGCGTATTTTTACAAGAAGAGGATTTGTTTCAAGGATGTTTTTTGAATACATTACAGCGGATGCATAATCTTTGTAAAATTCCGGGACAGGATACCCGGCAACTATGTGTCGTGCCAAATTTTGTATTTGAGCGTAATGGTTTTCCATAAAACTCCGGGCAGGAATTTCGCCTGATACAATTAAATAAAAAATCCTTCCTGGGAAGAAGCGGCCGGTAAAGCGTTGCAAAGCTGCTCCTCCCAAGAAGGATACATTAGGACGGCAAAAATAAGTTTCATCTGCAAAGCGCTCAAATCCTGGAAATATAGAGTACTTGTTTGTAGGCTGCAATAACAAAAGATGAAGCGCAACACAGCATCCGGACTTTTTAATTTGTTGTTATTTTTTTGCGTCTGAGTAACCGATTTTGATCAAAGCATCTTTTATTTCATCCAGAATACCCGGATCATCTATAGTTGCCGGCATCTTGTATTCTTTGTTCTCTGCTATCTTCTGTATGGTTCCTCTTAATATTTTACCGGAACGTGTTTTGGGAAGACGTTTGACAACTGTTGCGAATGATGCAACAGCGCCTATCCTGTCTCTTACCATTTTGACTATTTCTTTTAATATCTCATCATGGCTTTTTGTAACGCCGGCTTTAAGAACGATAAAGCCCAAAGGAATCTGACCTTTAAGCTGATCGTCAACACCAAGCACGGCGCATTCCGCAACATCCGGATGATCGGACAGAACTTCTTCCATGCCTCCTGTTGAAAGACGATGGCCTGCAACATTAATTACGTCATCTGTTCTGGTCATTACATAAACATACCCGTCTTCATCTATAAAACCGGCATCCGCTGTTTTGTAATATCCTGGAAATTCCTTAAGGTATGCATTAATAAATCCATCATCATTATTCCATAATGTTGGAAGTGTTCCCGGAGGAAGAGGCAGTTTGACTACAAGTGCGCCTATCTGTCCCGGTTTGGCTATATTATTATTCTCGTCAAAAACCGTTAAATTCCATCCCGGAGCAGGTTTGGTCGGAGAACCCTGTTTAACGGGAAAATGACACAGACCCATACAGTTTACTGCTATAGCCCATCCGGTTTCAGTCTGCCACCAGTGATCTATTACAGGAACACCAACGTGCTTTTCAGCCCAGTGAAGAGTATCAGGATCAAGCCTTTCACCAGCAAGAAATAAAGCCTTGAAAGTTGAAAGGTCATATTTTTTCATAAGCTCGGCATTAGGGTCTTCTCTTTTAATCGCACGAAAGGCTGTCGGGGCCGTGAACATTACTTTTACCTTGTGCTGGGATATAACGCGCCAGAAAGCTCCGGCATCCGGTGTGCCTACCGGTTTCCCTTCATATACAATAGTTGTACAGCCCTGCAGCAAAGGGCCATATACTATATATGAATGCCCTACTACCCATCCGACATCCGATGCAGCCCAGAAAACATCTCCCGGATCAACATTATAAATTGCTTTCATGCTCCATTTTAAAGCAACCATGTGCCCGCCGTTATCCCTGACAACGCGCCCTTCGGAACACCTGTTGTGCCTGAAGTATAGAGTATATATAAAGGATCGGTTGCTGCAACCGGAACACAGTCATGCGGTGTGGCTTTTGACATTGCCTCGTTCCAGTCAAGATCCCTGCCGGCAACCAAATCCGCAGTTACCATGGGTCTCTGGACAATAATACAATGATCGGGCTTTGATTTTGCCATATCGATGGCACTGTCAAGAAGAGGTTTGTATGGAATCACACGCTGTGTTTCTATACCGCATGAAGCTGAAACAATAACTTTAGGCTTTGCATCATTTATACGTGTTGCAAGCTCATTTGGAGCAAACCCGCCAAAAACAACCGAATAAACTGCGCCGATCCGGGCGGATGCCAGCATGGCAACAACAGCTTCCGGGATCATGGGCATATAAATCAGTATCCGGTCGCCTTTTTGTACTCCAAGGGAAGCATACACCCCGGCAAGTTTTGCAACCAGATCTTTTAGTTCGGAATAAGTAATTTTTTTGATGGTGTTGGTAACCGGGCTGTCATAAATAATTGCATCCTGATCGCCTCTCCCGTTTTCAACATGAACATCAATCGCATTATAACAGGTATTTACCATTCCCCCCGGAAACCATCTATAAAAATAAGGTTTACGGGAATCATCCAAGACTTTATCCCATTTTTTATACCAGTGACAACTTTGTGCCGCTTCACCCCAAAATCCTTCAGGATCATTGATAGATTGCTCATAAGCTTTTTGGTAAGGGTTTGTCATCGCAGTTCTCCTTAATTTGATAGTGAGACCTTTGAAAATAGTAAAAACAAGTAAATGATATCAAATAAAAAATTATAGGTACAAGTGTCAAGCAAAAAGTTGAACGAATACAAAATATGCGGTTTGGACTTCCAACGAACATCATATCGACACCCCAAATACAATCCTCAATAGCGAATTAGAGGCGTTAAATGATTTTAACCAAAACAAAAATATCTCCTGACACAAGCAGTACATCAATATTTTTATCTTCAATGAGCACGGCCAGCCAATTCAAAAAGGCTTCGTATTCGCCATACCGCTTGCGGCCATACAGAGTGCGACCGATATGCCAGGCGGATGTGTGCAGAAGTTTCAAGGATTTCCTCTCCGCATAATTTTTAAGTTATATCCTGCCCTATTTATTCGGAGTTCTTTAGGGATTCCAGGGCCTCGGCGTCGGCCAAATCCTTGGTTCTTCCTGATGCCCTCTTGTTTCGAATCAGGTCGTCGATCGAAGGAATGAGGATGTGAATCTAACCTTCTATGATAGGCCCTGGCCGTTTTCAGATTCAGCTTCTTGACCTGGAGAGTCTCCAAGGTTGCTGCCTGATTCTCCTTGAGATTTTTTGGGTTCTTTAGCCAGATGTAGCGGGTTCTTTTCAACTCTGGACGACTCTGCTGCTCCTGACGTCGCACTTCATCTACGGCTTCATTGATAATCTTCAGGACATGAAACTTGTCGAAGGTCAGGTGTGCTTCCGGGAAATGTTTCTCCACCCCGCTTATGAAGGCTGGGGACATGTCGCAACAAACCTCCCGGATATTAGAAGGATCGCCAAGATGTGCTTCCAAATCAGCATTGAACCGCTCCAGCGTTGAGGCATCCTTCCCCTCAGTAGCAAATAGCACCTGCGATGACTTCATGTCCACAAACAGGCTTACATAATTATGGCCACGCTTACTGGATGTCTCATCTACGCCAACTTCTGTCACAGCAGAAAAATCGGATTCCTGACGTGATTCATGAACATAGTGATTCAAAACCCGCCAAAGTCGGGTGTCGTGTTCTTTGACAATATTGGCAATGGATTTTACCGGCATCGCCTTGGCCATCATCATAATGAGTGCCTCAAACACAACGTAAAACCGCTCCCCGAACGAGCCCATGGAACCTCTACCGTCTTGATGCCACAATCCCCACAATCCACACGGGGAACACGGGCTGTCAGATAGGCCTCGTGCTGGAAAAAGTTCAAATGCCGCCACTCGTGGTATCGTATGCACCGCATCCCTCTTTGCCACAACTGGGACAGGCGAACACACTGCCCCGGGGAAAATCAATCTTAACATCCAGACGATGTTTATCCAAATCAAATTTACACGATTCAACATGCCATGGTGATGTCAAACCCAATGCCAACTGAAATAGTTCCGTATCTCTCATAGTAATTTGTCTCAACCTACTCTATCTCTTGATGACTGATATCTATCATGTCTTGAATCGGATTACCCATACTTTTTAGCGAGGAGCCGCCTTATTATCCCGGCAAATCGCTTGACAGTGATAAAAGTTTTTTCGAGCCAAGCGCTAATCTTCAGCTGTTCTGGCAGGCGGCTAAAAATCTTGAGCTGTTTGCAGGCCTGGCATCCGCAAGCCGCATGCCTGATCCCGAAGAGCTATACATAGGCATGCAGAAGATTCCTAGTGCCAAGGCTCCAACTTTGACAAACTGGATCGGCAATCCCGATCTTGACCCGGTACGCAACAACCAGGCTGACCTGGGCATTAAATTTACAGGTGATGGTTTTTTTGTCAATACTTCTATTTTCTACAGCAGGATTGATGACTACATATATGTTACAGAAGTTGCCGATCCGGATGGCCCGGGTTTGAGCACTCTGCCTGCCGCCCGGGCTTACAGTAATATTGATGCGGAATTATGGGGAGGCGAATTGTCCTGCCAGATCTCTATTCCATGGAATCTTTATATAATATCCGGCATGTCCTATACGGAAGGAAAAAATCTCGACACGGATGATCCGCTTGCAGAGATTCCTCCTCTTACCGGTTTGTTTGGTCTTCGTTACGATGTAGACAGCTGGTTTGCCGAAATTACCGAAAGGTTTGCAGCCCGGCAGAACCGGGTGGATTCCAGCCTGGAAGAAGAGAGAACCAGCGGCTGGGGAATTACCGATTTAAAAGCCGGAGTAAACCTTGAAAGATGGACGATTTATGCCGGAGTGAATAACCTGTTCGACAAGTACTACTTTAGCAATCTGTCATATCAACGTGATCCTTTCCGAAGTGGTGTTAAGGTTCCCGAGGTAGGTGTTTTCGGCTATGTTACGGTAATATACAAATTTTAAATAAATCTGTGAATTATAATATTCTTCAAATCAGACATTTCCTGCTGAGCCTGCGGCAATAATACTGAAAAAGTCATTGAAACTATAAATGATCCGGGTTATAAGAAAAAGGCCATCACATGGTATTTCAACAAAACGATTATAAACTATATATACAGATTCCGCCTGGTGCAGGATAAAACCGGTCGCCTGCTGCAGTTGGACGCCAAAGGGGCTTATCCGAAGCTGATTGTAAGGTACTGGAGTTAGGCAGAGCCGGAGATTCGAAAAATATGATGAACGCAGGTAGTCTGGTGCATGATGTCTGGAATATTGCTGTCATCGGACTTGGATTGCTTCTCTCTGTGATAGCCACCGGGCATGCGGTTATCAGCAAGCGTGATTCCCGCGCTGCCATAGCATGGGTGGGTTTAGTCTGGTTGGTGCCTCTGGTCGGTGCTGTTCTGTACTTTATATTCGGAGTCAATCGCATTCGCCATAAGGCTGCTCTGCTGAGAAAGAATCTTGAGAGTCACCGGGCAGAATACGCACTTACGGAATGTCTGCCGGAAGAGTTGCAGCGTCATCTGCCGGATCACGGAAAACATCTTAAGATGTTGGCTCGAGTCGTTGGAGCTGTGACAGAACGACCCTTGCTGCCGGGAAACCGGATCGAGCCGCTGGTAAATGGAGATAAAGCCTATCCTGCCATGCTGGATGCGATCCAGCACGCACGCCGCACAATCTCTCTCATGACCTATATCTTTGATCGGGACGAAATCGGGGTGGCCTTTGCACATGCGCTTGGTGAAGCCGCACGCCGGGGAGTAGAAGTGCGGGTGCTGGTTGATGCCACGGGAACCAGGTATTCATTTCCAACTATTATCCGGACTCTGCAGCAAGAGGGAATAAAGTATGCAAGATTTCTTCCACCGTTTCCTTTGCGGCACCTGATGTCGATAAACATGCGCACACACCGGAAGATTTTGGTTACAGATGGGTGTGTTGGCTTTACCGGTGGCATAAATATCCGGGTGGGGCACAGTCTTGAAAGTCTGCCCCCAAACCCGGTGCAGGACATCCATTTCAGGCTAAAAGGCCCTGTAGTGGCTCAACTACAGGAAGTGTTCGCAGATGATTGGCTGTTTACAACAGGCGAATCTTTACGCGGCGACTTATGGTTTCCCAAAAACGAAAGCGCGGGTCAGGTTTTGGCGCGGGGCGTGGTCGACGGCCCGGACGAAAATTTCGAGAAGTTTCTCTGGACGCTGTTGGGAGCAATTTCTATAGCCCGATATTCCATTCGGATTATGACTCCCTATTTTTTGCCCGATCCCGCACTGATCTTTGCCCTGAATCTCGCAGCAATGCGGGGTGTGCAAGTTGATATTATTTTGCCATCACGGATCAATCTGCCCTTCGTCCTTTGCGCCTCCAGGGCGATGTGGTCGCAGGTTCTTCAGCATGGATGCCGGATTTGGCTGACCCCGCCTCCCTTTGATCACTCCAAACTCATGCTGGTGGATGGCTGCTGGGTACTGCTGGGATCGGCCAACTGGGATTCGCGAAGCCTGCGCCTCAACTTCGAATTCAATCTTGAATGCTACGATATTGAACTTGCCCGGCAGCTTGATCAGTGGGTAGAGACAAAACGGAAAAGCGCCCGCCCTGTGACGCTTGAGGAGGTCAATAGCCGCTCACTGCCCGCCCGCCTGCGTGACGGCGCTGCGCGATTACTTACACCATATTTGTAGTCCGGAAACTACTATCATTATAATGAAACAGATTTATGATGAATGATAAACGTATCTATATGTTGAGGTCTTACCATATATTGAGAGCAAATTAATCATTTCATGTTTTTTGCTGTTCACTTCCGTTGATCTATTTATTTGTTATAATTGAATTAATAATATTTATTGACCCTCTTTCCACTATTGGCAGGTTATTTGCTGTCACTGAACCCGGAAAAGATGAATTTGCCTGGTATAACATCAGGCTCAAACAATCAATAGGGGGTTAAATAAATGACATCAAATTTCAGAATAAGTGCGCACAAAAATAAACTTAACCTGTATCTTGACCTGATGGGCGAATTTGACGGATCTTCAGCAATGGAACTGATTAAAGTATTAAAAGAATATAGCAGCAAGATTAAAAATATCATAATTAACACAAGCGGTCTTAATCTGATAAATCCTTTTGGATTGGGTGTGCTTCAGAGAGAGTGCCTGGCCGATAGTTCTTTGAACGGACTCCGGTTTATCGGCAAACACGGAAATATAATGGAACCACATGAGGGCGACCCTTTCTGGTATTAAAATATAAATGAGATTTCCGCGATCAGCAGGTCAGCGCAAATAAATAAAAGCATTTTCCGGTTAAGATTTGTATCCATTGAGCCATGGAACACTTTCATATTGTTCCGGGCGATTGTTCTTATCTGTTTTATCTTGAAAGCCGATAGTATATTGGGTATAAGTCAATTTCACTTATTTTAACAAACGGAGAATGCAATGGATATTAATATTAAAAGTGCGCTGGTCACAGGTGCTGCCGGGTTTATCGGTTTTCATTTGTCTTTGAGATTGCTTAAGGAAGGTATTTATGTAACCGGAATTGATAATTTGAATCCTTATTATGATGTCAGCCTCAAAGAATCCAGGCTTGCGCAACTTACGCGTTACGAGAAATTCACATTTGTAAGAGCGGATATTTCAGATAAGAATGCTACAGAAAATGTTTTCGCAAATAACAGGTTTGATGTTGTCGTAAATCTTGCGGCACAGGCCGGCGTCAGATATTCATTGAAGAATCCTCATTCATATATTAACTCCAATATAGTCGGCTTTACAAATATCCTCGAATGCTGCAGGCATAATCATGTCCAGCATCTGGTATTTGCCTCATCAAGTTCGGTATATGGAGCAAATACAAAAATGCCTTTTTCGGTTCATGATAATGTTGACCATCCGGTTTCTTTATATGCTGCCACAAAAAAAGCAAATGAACTGATGGCTCATTCTTATAGTCATCTTTATGGCCTGCCTTGCACAGGACTTAGATTTTTCACGGTTTACGGGCCATGGGGACGTCCCGATATGGCGCTTTTCCTGTTTGCAGACGCAATCCTTGAAAACAAGCCCATAAAGGTATTCAACCATGGGAAAATGACGCGCGATTTTACTTATATCGATGATATAATAGAAGGGGTTTCAAGGATCATGAAAAAAGTCCCTGAACCAAATCCGGGCTGGAGCGGTAACAATCCTGATCCAGGCACCTCATATGCCAGATATAAAATATACAACATAGGCAATAACAGTCCTGTTGAGCTTATGAAATTTATAGAGCTTATCGAAAAAGCTGTAGGCAAAAAAGCGGAAATGGAGCTTCTTGATCTTCAGCCCGGAGATGTTGTTTCAACATATGCCGATGTTGATGATCTTATAAAAGATGTTGGGTTTAAGCCCGATACTCCGCTTGAAACAGGGATTAAAGAGTTTGTAAACTGGTATGTTGACTATTATAAAAAGAAGATAAAACAGGCCTGAATAATATTTCGATTGTTTTGTTGTAATTGGGCATGAATACGTATGCAAACCACAGAAAAATTGTTAGGCGTCGATGACGCTCCCCAAATGATATAATATGTCAGGAACACATCAATACTCATATATGCCTTTTTTGCTGCTTTTACCCACTCTTCCGGCCTTTTCATAGTTTTTTATCCAAACCGGCGGTTTAAAGCGGGAGCCTAATTCATCCGACATATGTTCACATACATGCAGTATTAAAGGGATCGCATCGAGATTATCCACTAATTCAAAGGGGCCGTTTGGATGGCCGAGACCAAGTTTTAAACCGGTATCAATATCGCGTGGTGTGCCAACTCCCTCTTCTACAATCCTGCATGCTTCTATAAAAAGCGCATTAAGCAGCCTGTTTACAATAAAACCAGGGCTGTCTTTTGAAA
Organism: Desulfobacterium sp. N47; assembly: GCF_051233685.1. NCBI lineage: Bacteria > Pseudomonadati > Thermodesulfobacteriota > Desulfobacteria > Desulfobacterales > Desulfobacteriaceae > Desulfobacterium > Desulfobacterium sp. N47. The sequence goes on along the minus strand of NZ_JBAMMY010000155.1, from coordinate 75,482 downwards.
CAATTGTTGATTTATTCAAAAGCATGGCAAGCTCTCTTGCCTTTTCTACCGTTTTATCCGAAGTCTCGACACCTCTTACTATTTCAACCAGTTTCATTACCGGTACCGGGTTAAAAAAATGCATTCCGGCAACAGACTCCGGCCTTTTGGTTGCTGAAGCGACAGCTGATATTGAAAGTGAAGATGTATTTGTAAGCAATAACGCTTCTTTGGAAATCACACAGTTGTCCATTTGAGTAAAAAGCTTTTTCTTAAGGTCAATATCTTCAAAAACAGCTTCAATTACCACATCAGCATCCGAAAGATCTTCAAAGTTTGTGCTTTGCCTTATTCTTCCCAGAATCTCTTCTTTTTGATTTTTTTCAAATTTACCCTTATCTGTCAATTTATTAAGATTGTTTTCTATTTTATCCAGACCTGTTTTTATATTGTCTTCCGAAACATCAATGGCTGTAACCTTAAAGCCTTGCTGGGCAAACGCCTGAACAATACTCATTCCCACTTTGCCTGCACCAAGAACATACAACCTGATATCTTTTGTGATCTTCACCTGCTTTGCTCCTTCAATCTTTTATTGTATGAAATACAGCCTTATGACCAAGGCCGGATATGAACTAATGATGAAAAAAGTTATCAATAATATGCCATGAAAGTGCCGGAAAGCAAAGTGGATTTATCAGGATCAGCAAAAAGGGAGAGTATTAATGTTAATAAAAAAGGCAGGATCATTTCTGACCCTGCCTTTAATCATTATAACTTATAAATTCAATTTTATTTCTTAAACTTCCTGTTTACACCTGCAAGTCCAACAAGACCAAAGCCGAGAAGGAGCAGGGTGGCTGGTTCAGGAACCTTATGTCCCTCAGCATCATGAGAATAAGGAGCAAACTGAGTACTATAATCTGTGGAATTATTTTTTATTATTATATTTTCATTATATAAGTCAAAATGGATGCCATAAGCAGCAGCTAAATTTGAAATATCGATTACAAAAGCAGCATAGTACATTCCGGTGCCGGAATCTAAATCTATGGCTGTTCCAGCTATAGCTCTATCTTTTGTATTATATATATCTATTTCATTTTCATTTGATTGATTAAATGCAAATGAAAATTCCTTATAATATGTTGCAAAAATTCCATGTGATCCTAAATCTGGATAAAGCCCATCAAGAGGTGGAGTTCCATAATCCATATCATCGGTAACGCTTATATTATTTCCAGCAAAAATAAATGAACCTAAATCTGCTGATGAATTAATTGCTGGAACTATTGCAGCAGATATATAATAAGTATCTGTTACTAAATTATCGTTATCAGTTTTCAATAATGCATAAAGCGTAAAATTATTACCAGGAGCTATTATTGTTTCAGTTGCATAATTATATGTTCCACCGGCGATATCAAGTTGCAACGATGGGTATGCAAATACGTCATTATTAAAACAAAATATAATTGCTATAAGAATAATTGGTAAATAAATTATTTTTTTCATTCTAATTCCCTCCCTTCTCCCATAAAATTGCTATTTTATAGTGTACTAATCAAATCTTATTTTAAATTTAAGTCTTCACTAAACTGCTTGTAAATATATAGAAGCAAAGATTAGGCCATATCAATAACTATCTTAATTTGTTATTTATTAATTTAAAGGAAAAGTAAGCATCGTATAATTTGTAAAGAAACCCGACACATTTATAAGCTTTTTTTTTAAAGAAATACACAAAAATAGGTAAAAAAGATTATCAATACATTGTGTTACAAATATTTTGGCATTATGTAAAAGATTCCGACACTGTTATTAACATTTGTTAAATAAGAACGATTTTTGATAGTTTATTACATATTATTAATTGGAGCTTTCGCAGGGTTTAAGAAAATAAATCATAGAAGGTCCTTTTCAAAGTTTTATAATTACCAAAATAATTATTTGTATAATAGAATAGTTGCATGTGAGTAAGATAACGTATGCACGTCGCTTCATAAAAATTATCAAAAAAATTATCTTATAGATTCATTAAAAAGAGGATAAAAGTTCATCAAATTACAATTTGTAAAGAATCCCGACAGTCCGGTAAATATATCCTGATAAACCGGAAAAACCCGTAGTTTTAATAGATCCCGGAGGCATGACTTTTCATTAGCACTGGCCGCTATATTTTGCACGACTCGTAAATCGCCTTTAACCCGGCAATATCTGTTCCTTCATAAATGCCGCAGTTTGTACCCAGTATAAGTCCTTTTTGGCTGGACAGAATGCGGACGGAATCTGAGAATGCTTTAAGATAACTTGGTTTTTGTGCTTTTATTGTGTCTTCCGTATCAATATGACCCCACAGGCATATTTTGTCCCCGTATTTTGCCTGCAGGTCCGCCATATCCATTCCGCTGAGCTTTTCTATGCATTGAATTCCGTGAAAATTAATATCGATCAGATCGGGAATGATTTCCCGGTAGTTACCGTCCGAATGGTAGAAAGCATGAATTCCCAGATTGTTGATTTCTTCAACCTGTCTTGCAAGAGAAGGCAGAAAGTATTTTCTCAGTATATCAGGATTAATAATGAGCCCATTGGTAAAAGCAACATCATCTGCCAGAATGATGCCGTCGGCCCCCTTTTGTGCAACTTCTCTGATCGTGGAAATATTAGATTTTTCGACCATTTCAATAAAAGATACAAGGTCTGAAGGCGATTTTTTCGTAAGCGTTAAAAATTCAGTCCATCCCCTGATGCGCATACCTGTTTCCAATGCCCCATCTATAAGTGCAAATATAAAAAGAGAAGTATTAGTCCATTTTTCAATGTCAGTCCATTTTACTTTTTCCGGATTTGGAAGCATATCTTTTTCACATGAAAAAACCGGGGAAATTGTATAAACATCAAGACCGATGAAATTAACAAATTCAAACTTTTCTTCAAAGCCGACCTGGTTGCAATTTAATTCGCGGCTTATCACAGTATCTGCAATGCATAATTCGCCTTTTGGGATACTGCCGCCTGGTTCATGACGAATTGTTTTCTGCATCCTTTGCCGGGAGCTGTATGGCGCGTGATAATCCATCAATTGGCTTAACTCCTTATAGTTTAATCAAGAACTGTTTCTGAATACATTATTATTGCAGCAAAAAACGGTTGAATAATATAAAGGTATGGTTATGATCATATATGTATTTTTTATCATTATCAAGTTTATGATATTTAAAGGCCATAACTTTATATGGTTATTTTTTTAATAGTGAAATAAGATGAATTGCAAAGAAGCATGTTTTAATATCATCACAGGGATGGAAAAAAATTATCAGGTCCGAATATTTATCATAAAATAGCTTGACATAATATTTTTTTTGATTATTTTAGTAAGGCTTGGCAACGGGGGCACAATGGCGTGCTATTACAGTTGCAGTTATAGAGAGACAAAGGCGTCTGTTTCGCTGATTTTTTTTGCGAACGACGTCTTTTTTTGTTTTATTAATCCAGTAATCATTGTTTTTTAAGATGGTTAGCGACTTAATTGGTTGATTGAAATAAATGAAAAAAAAATTAAAACCTAAAATAACCGTTTTTCATTGTATAAACGCAATTAACAACTGCGAATCTTTGCCTGTTCCATATAAAAGCAGTTTTAAATTAAAATCGGTTAAGATGGCCTGTTCCGGCATGGTAAAGGATTCCTTTTTGCTTCGTGCGTTTGAAGCAGGCTCTGATGCAGTCATTGTTTTTGTATGTCCTGAAGGGCAATGCCGTTATGTTGAAGGAAATATAAGGGCAAAAAACCGGGTTAACTGGGTCAAAAAACTGCTGGACGAGATAGAAATCGGAGGTAAGCGCCTGTCGATTCATAATATTGCAAACGGTGATACCGAAGCGGCTGTTCATATTATCAGGCAGGTTTTAGTTGATATTAATGAACTGGGGCCAAATCCGGCCAGGCACTGGAATAATTATTAAAATGGAGTTCAGATTATGATAGTTGGAAAACAGAAACCTATCGCCGAAATCAGGGAAATTATTTCGCCATACAAAAAAGTACTTGTTCTGGGTTGCGGCACCTGCGTAAAAACCTGTTTTGCAGGAGGAGAAGACGAGGTGGCAACTTTATCTTCAGCTTTGCGGCTTTCATTTAAAAAAGAAGGCAAAGACATCTACATTGAAGAATTGACAGTGGAACGGCAGTGTGAAGATGAATTTATCAGGGAAGCAGCAATTGCTGTTTCCAATAACTCAGCCGTTTTATCTCTGGCATGCGGTGCCGGCGTTCAGGCAATAGCAAGACGTTTTGGGGATGTTCCGGTACTGCCCGGTGTAAATACTACATTTATCGGAGTTCTTGAAAAACAGGGCCTTTTTACTGAAGAGTGTCTTGGCTGCGGCGATTGCAAGCTGGCTGTTTTCGGCGGAATCTGTCCTGTTACAAGATGTGCAAAAAAACTCCAGAACGGGCCTTGCGGCGGTTCCCGGAACGGCATATGCGAGGTCAATCCGGATACTCAATGTGCCTGGCAGCAGATAATAACACGCCTTGGCAATCTTGGGCAGCTTGATAATTTAAAAAAATATAACCCCCCGAAAGATTGGCGTTCCAGCCACGCCGGCGGACCCAGAAAATTAGTAAGAGAGGACCATTTTATATGAAGTCGGAATCACTGAGCAATCTGCAGAGTATTTTGGATAAGGGAGAGTTTGCCGTAACTTCGGAGTGCGGGCCGCCACGTGGAGCCGATCCTGAAATTATACGCAAAAAAGGGGAACTGCTCAAAGGTTATGTAGATGCAGTTAATGTAACCGACAATCAGACGGCTATTGTCAGAATGTCCAGCATTGCCGCCTGTGCGCACCTGGTGCAGTTGGGGATGGAGCCTGTTATGCAAATGGTTACACGAGACCGCAACAGGATTGCGCTTCAGTCGGATATACTTGGCGCTTACTCTTTAGGTATCAGAAATATTCTTTGTCTTTCCGGAGATCATCAGACATTCGGCAGCCAGCCTGATGCTATGAACGTATTTGACATCGATTCCATGAATCTGGTCAATATGGTAAAAGTGATGAAAACGGAAGGTAAGGATATGAGCGGATTTGATTTGAAAAATGCGCCTGAAATGTTTATCGGCGCTGCCGCCAATCCTTTTGCAGATCCATTTGAATACCGCGTAATCCGCCTTGCCAAAAAAATAGACGCCGGTGCGGATTTTATTCAGACCCAGTGCGTTTACAATCTGGATCGCTTTAAAGAATGGATGCGCCTTGCCCGTGAAGAGGGACTTACGGAAAAAACACATATATTAGCCGGAGTAACTCCATTGAAATCCGAAAGAATGGCGAAATATATGGCTACCAAAGTGGCTGGAATGGATGTTCCTGAATCCCTGATCAAACGCATGGGCGGTGTGCCGAAGGAAAAAGCGGCTGAAGAAGGCATCAGGATTTGCGTGGAAACTATTGCCGGATTGCGCGAGATAAAAGGTGTGCATGGCATTCACATTATGGCTATAGAATGGGAAGAAAAAGTCGGCCCGATAGTAGAGGCAGCCGGTCTTTCTCCCAGGCCGCAAGCAGCTTAGCGCGGGAGTAAGTATGCCAAAAAAATATCAAATTCCTGTAAAAACGGCAATTCCAAGATTTAACCCTATCGGGAAATATACCACCATTGAATTCAGGGAAGACTGCGCCGGAAGCTGTAGGAAATGCGTAAAGAAAGCATGCGTATATAATATCTTCAAAGACAATTACAAGCACATTGCCTCAATGGAAGAACCTGAGTATCTGTATGCCTGCCAGAGCTGTTTCCGTTGTGTACAGGAGTGCACAAGAGGAATATTCTCGCGTGTGATAAATCCGGATTATCGCTCTTTGGGAGACGATTACTGGCATGCGGATATTATCCATCGAACATGGTATCAGGCTCACACAGGCAAAATACCGGTTTCGGGAGCAGGCTATCGCGGTCCGTTTGTAGGAGAGGGATTCGATTCAATGTGGACGGATATGTCTGAAATTGTCCGGCCCACGCGGGATGGAATTCATGGCAGGGAGTATATCAATACCGGTATTGAGCTTTCCCGAAGAAACTCAAGGCTGAGTTTTGCTAAAGACGGGTCACTTCTTACTGAAACAATACCTATTTTCGAAATTCCGGTTCCTTTAATTCTTAAACAGCCAAAATTCGGTATTTTAAGCGAAAATGTATTACAATCAATGGCGCAGGCGGCATATATTTTAGGTACCATGCTGTTAATTGATCCTCAATACTACTCCGAAAATTTCAGGCCTTATGCCCAATGCCTGATACCAACTCTGTCAAAAAAGAATTACCGTGATTTTCTTGAGAATGTTCCTGAAATAAGAATGGCAGAGCTTGCTTATGAAGATGGAATAGATAAAAGAATAGAGGAGTTGCGGGCTTTAAAACCGGAGCTTATAATTTCTGTAGGTGTTATGCTGAACCGGGAATCTTCACTGCGTGCGATTGAACTTGCAAATCATAAAGTAGATACAATTCATTTTTATGCAAATGAACAAGGCCGTGAATTTGACTCTGAAAATCCTATGTTTCTAAAAGAGATGATCAGAGAGGTTCACCTTGGTCTGGTTGATAAGCAGTTAAGAAACAGAGTCAACCTGATTTTTTCAGGCGGAATCGCCATGGCTGAACATGTGGCGAAATCCATTATATGCGGGGCCGATGGCGTAGCTATAGATCTTCCTCTGCTTATTGCGCTTGAGTGCCGCTTATGCCGCCAGTGTGTAAAGGGTGAAACCTGTCCGATAAAAATGGGCAACATAAACCCGGACTGGGGCAAACAAAGGATCATTAATCTTATTGGTGCATGGCGTAATCAGTTGATTGAAGTAATGGGTGCAATGGGTATTCGTGAAGCAAGACGACTGAGGGGCGAAGTCGGCCGTTCCATGTGGTTTGAAGATCTGGAAAAGGAAAGTTTTGGTCCTATTTTCGGTGAAAGAAAAGTATCGGGGCTGGTATAAAAGATGAAGAGCGATAAAAAAAATAATAAACTGCCGGAAACAATTATTACACCTTCAAGGTTTCGAAATACTATCGGCAAGTTCACTATAAAAAGAAATTCCCGGTGTATCTCCTGCGGACTGTGTGCAGAACTCTGCCCGTACGGTGTGCATCCAAGATATGATAATTTCAGCAAACCGCTTAGGCCCATAGAGCATAAATGCATAGGTTTCAAGTGCAAGGAAAATGAATTTTACTGCATAGACCGCTGCCCGCAGCAGGCGCTTACTTTGCGCCTAAATCCCATTTTGGATACGCTTGGTGATTATCGCTGGACTAATGAGATGCTGATTGCTCACTGGGACATGGCGGAAACGGGTAATCTTCCTGTTGTTGATCTTGAATACAACCTGGGAAATTCCGGCGGCGGTTTCGATAAAATGCGTTTCAAACTGCTTGATGAGGGTAAATATATTGATTTAGCTGATGAGGATATCGACACAAGCATTGTTTTAAATAAACGTTCGGACGGCCGCCCGGAACTGACAATTTCGATTCCGTGTTACGGCGGCGGCATGTCATTTGGCTCAACTGCTTTAAATGTTATGGTCGGACGGGCCAGAGCCGCACAAAAGCTCAATACTCTTACCTGCACCGGCGAAGGCGGTTATCCTGAAGAACTGGTTCCCTATGCTGATCATGTAATCACCCAGATTGCAACAGGTCTGTTTGGTGTGCGTGAAAAAACAATTAAATATGCGCCGGTAGTTGAGTTTAAGTACGCTCAGGGCGCAAAGCCAGGTTTGGGCGGGCATCTTCTGGGCGATAAAGTAACGCCGAAGGTTGCCGCCATGCGCGAAACTGTAGTGGGAAATCCGCTTTTTTCCCCCTTCCCTTTTCACAGCGTTTATTCCGTAGAAGATCATAAAAAACATGTTGACTGGGTTAAGGAGATCAATCCGCGTGTTTTGGTGTCGGTCAAAGTATCAACACCATCTGATGTTGATATGGTTGCGGTAGGAAGTTATTATGCCGGAGCCCATATCGTCCATATAGACGGCAGCTATGGCGGAACCGGAGCGGCTCCCGATATTGCCAAGAAAAATATTGCCATGCCGATTGAGTATGCAATACCAAAAGTGCATAAATTCCTGACGGATGAGGGCGTACGGGATAAAATCTGTCTTATTGCCAGCGGCGGCATAAGAAACGGGATGGATGTTGCAAAAGCTATAGCTCTTGGCGCAGACGGAGTAGTAATAGGTACTGCCGAGCTGATTTCACTGGAATGTGTACGCTGCGGAAACTGCGAAAGCGGCAGAGGCTGCGCCCGCGGCATAGCAACTACTGATCCGGAACTGGGAAATATTATTACTGAAGAGTGGGCCCAAAACCGTATAGTAAATATGTATAGCGTATGGCGTAAGCAATGGTGTGAAATCTTAAGGCAATATGGCATGAAAAGTATACGTGAGCTTGTAGGCCGCAGCGATCTTCTGGTGCACCTTGATTATCTTGAAGAAAGCGAAAGGCAAAAGTATCAGCCTGCACCGAACAAAAAACTGATTATATAGAAAAAGGTTCCGTGATTAAAGGATTCGAGGGTAAATATAGCTCATAAGCTCTTGAGTTCGTAAGCTAATAAGCATAAATGAAAATCCCTATATTTTCTTCTTATCAACTTATGAACTTACCAACTTATGAGCAATTTTTTCTGCTTTAGCCTATAGATGCCGGCATGAAGAAGTTGATTTTGTGAAAAACTAAAGGAAGAATTTATAAATGTATAACAACAGGGAAGCCATAATAAATAAAATACTTGCAGGCCGGGCAAATCTCCCGCGAGGAAATATGTCTTTGGAAAAGCCCGCTGAAGAAGGCGGTTGCGGAGTTACCGGATTTATCTGTTCAATTCCTGTGGGCGGCCGTCATATTTTCGAACCTTCTTTACAGATGCATAACCGCGGTAACGGCAAAGGCGGCGGTTTGGCAGCAGTCGGTCTCACTCCTGACAGCCTTGGCGTAACCCAGGAAATTATAGATACTCATTACATGCTCCAGATTGCCCTGCTTGATCCCAAGGCCCGACCTGATGTAGAAAAAAGCAATATTGAACCTTATCTGGAAGTTCATAAAGCAGGAAAGATCCCTTCAGTTGATGACTTTCGTGATATTGCCGGACTGGAAGTAAAACCTCCCGATGTCTGGCGCTATTTTGTAAAAGTAAAATCCGATATCCTTGGCAGGTTTATGGAAGATAACGGCTTGCAGGACATGGACCCACAGAAAGCTGAAGATGAGTTTATTTACAGAAACACTTATAATCTCAACCAGAAGTTTTATTCATCGCTGGGGAAGCAGAGAGCTTTTGTCCTTTCTCATGGCCGCAATATTATGATTCTAAAAATAGTGGGTTATGCCGAGCAGGTCGCCCAATACTACCTTTTGGATGATTTCAAGGCTCACGGATGGATAGCTCACCAGCGCTATCCCACCAAAGGCCGTGTCTGGCATCCGGGAGGCGCTCATCCTTTTATCGGTCTGGATGAAGCTCTTGTTCATAACGGCGATTTTGCAAACTATCATGCTGTAAGCGAATACCTGAAGCAGAATAATATCTTTCCTCAGTTTCTGACTGATACGGAAGTTTCAGTACTTATGCTGGATCTTTTAAACAGAACATTTGAATATCCGATGGAGTATATTATAGAGGCGCTTGCGCCGACTTCCGAATATGATTTTGACCGCTTGCCTCCTGAAAAGCAGCATATATACAGATATATTCAGTCCAATCATATTTTTAATTCCCCTGATGGCCCGTGGTTTTTTATTATCGCCCGGAATGATTTTTATAATAATGCGCTTCAGCTTATAGGTATTACCGATACGGCCATGCTTCGTCCGCAGGTATTCGCCCTGCAGGAAGGAGAAGTACAGATAGGGCTCATCTGTTCGGAAAAGCAGGCCATCGATGCAACACTCCAAAGCCTGGCTACTGAAGACAGCCGGTTCTGCCCTGTAGCCGATAAATACTGGAACGCCCGTGGCGGAAGCGCTGCAGACGGCGGGTCATTTATTTTTACCATCAAGGATAACGGTAAAGGAAACGGGGAAAAAGAACTGGTTTGCACCAACAAATTCGGAGAACCGGTAGTAATTCCAAAAGATAAAATTTCCTGCGATATCGCAGCAGATATTTCATCTCATGCAGATGCCGGCAGCATTTCAAAAGAAATTGAGTCCGCTTTTGCAACAAATGATTCTGCGGGTGCAGCTATCTATTTTATAAAAAACATCACAGGCTGGGATTATGCCAAATTAAGATATGCCTGCAATGAGATGGTAAGGCTTGCCGGCTTAAATGATGAAAACGCTGAAAAAGCCATATATGTGTTAACCGCTTTAAATGATCAGCTGTATCCTGTCGGCGCAAAAAAACGGAGTTGGGTGCTGCACATCGTAAGAAACAGCCTTTCTGCAATTTTCAAAGCTGCAAGAGATCTGGGCAGCGCAGGTTCCGGCATTTACGGCCATATCGACTGGGATAGCCGCTTATCGATCCGGGCTCCTGAAAATAATGAGAAAATACTTATAATAAATGCAAGAAATTTTCCGCCGGAAGGCGATGACTGTGATGCAAGACTCATATGCGCTGCCTATGAACTGGGCTGGAAGCAATTTATCTGCTATGGATATAAGGGCCAGAGGTTTACAGGATGCGGCTTGAGTGATGGGGCGGATGGCGTAAGAATAGATGTGTACGGAAGTTCGGGCGATTATCTGGCTTCGGGGATAGACGGGCAGGAAATTTATGTGCATGATAACGCCCAGGATCAGTTGGGCCAGATCATGAAAAGAGGAAAGCTTGTTGTTTACGGCGATGTAGGCCAGACTTTCATGTACGGAGCAAAGGGAGGAAATGTATTTGTAAGAGGCAATGCGGCAGGACGTCCTCTCATAAACGCTGTAGGCTCCCCAAGGGTTATCATCAACGGGACATGTCTGGATTACCTGGCTGAATCTTTCATGGCCGGGGATTCCTTAAACGGCGGCGGCTTCGTTATTTTAAACGGTCTAAGGTTTGATGAAGAAGGTAATGCTTCCGGTCTGGAAAGTCCATATCCCGGCTCAAACCTTTTTTCACTTGCATCCGGTGGAGCTATTTATATCAGGGATCCTTTTCGTGAGCTGGTAAACGAACAGTTAAACGGAGGAGAATATGTGGAATTGACCCAGGCTGACTGGGATCTCATCCGGCCGTATCTGGAAGAAAATGAAAGGCTTTTCGGAATCTCGGTGGAAAATGATTTGCTTACAATAAACGGCGAAAGAAAAGATTATAGCGAAGTATACCGGAAGGTAATGGCTGTAAAATCGGATCTGCATACTTTGGAATCTATTGCCTCAGAAGAGTACGGCGTGGAATGGGAAGAAGAATAGCAGAGGTTCCTGTTATTCAAATTTGTTCAGACAGCATTTTTTATATTTTTTACCACTACCGCATGGGCAGGGTTCATTCCTGCCCACTTTCGGAGTGTCCCTTTTAAACGGGATGATATTTTCTCCGTCTTCCAATGCTTCCAATTCTTTCATTTCCCTGTAATTTTTGGCCAGTTTGTTTAATTCTTTTTCCCTTTTCTTTTGCCTTTTCTCCTGATCTTTTCGGCTTTTGACAATATCCGGCAATTCGGGAATATCAACTGCATAAATTTCAGCCAGGCATTCCAGAGAATCACCAATATAAACTGCATCATTTCCATTAGCATAAATATATTGCAGTTTTTCAATCCCTCTTCGATCACCGATTCCTCTCAGGCAAGAACAAAACATTTCACAGGAATCCATACCATCATCGCTTTCGTTTTCCCACCGGTAAATGGCAAGCAAAGATTTATGTCAGAGTTTCCATTCCGGATTAAACCGGACATGAATTGCAAATGTCTCTGCTATGTATCAGAGTATCGGAAAATTTAAATGCGGATATATTTAAACTTAGAGCCAATCTTCAATCCCAATCTGCTGCTGCTCGAAGAACTGGGAAAACTGATAAGTTAACTGCCCAAAATAACCGGATAAATCGTTTGACAATAGATTGCAGCCAAGTATATTGAGGTTATGTTTATTTTGATATTATTAACAAATGAACGCTGGATCGAAATAAATTTTTATAATACTGAGGAAAGTCAAACATCTTACGGAATGAAATACTAATGATGACCTTAATGCTCTTTTCCCAAAAATTTGAATCCGTTCCCGCTGCAACTTCCTGGTATCTCGCAGATTTAGGAGAAGCCCGGGGCAAACAGGAATTGTTTACCCGCCAATCTCCGCAGCGTCTCAAGGCGCTTCGTGAGCATGCTCTTATTGAAAGCGCAGTATCTTCCAACCGGATTGAAGGTGTGGAAGTTGATAAATCACGGATTGCCACCGTCGTCTTTGGAAAACCGCTTCTGCTGGATCGAGATGAAGAAGAGGTTCGGGGATATCGGCAGGCTCTGACATTAATTCATGAGCAAAGTTTAAAACTTTCAGTTTCGGAAGAGACAATTTTGCAACTCCACCGGCTTACACGCGGAGAAATATGGGATGCGGGACAATACAAAGAAAAAGATGGCGATATTATAGAAAAATTACCTGACGGTCGATCGCGTGTCCGCTTCAAGACGGTTTCCGCCGCCCAGACTCCGAAGCGTATGAAGGAACTGGTAGAATTATACAATGACGCTATCCTTGACCGCAAAGTTCCTCCCCTTGTGCTCATGGCCGCATTTAACCTGGATTTTCTTTGCATTCATCCATTCCGCGATGGAAACGGTCGTGTTTCAAGGTTGCTGCTTCTCCTGCAATGTTATTATCTGGGGTTTGAGGTTGGAAGATACATCAGCCTTGAACGTCTCATCGAACAGAACAAGGAATGTTACTACGAGACTCTGGAGCAGAGTTCCCAAGGCTGGCACGAAGGCAAGCATGATCCATGGCCGTATATTAATTATATCCTCTTCATCATCAAATCAGCATATAAAGAGTTTGAACAGCGCCTGGGAGAATTTCAGAGTCCCAAAGGTGAGAAAACCGGTCTTGTTGTTCAGGCTATTGAAAAGACAGTCGGTCCATTTAGTATTGCTGAACTTCAAAACGCCTGCCCCAATGTCAGCGTGGATATGATCCGTCTTATCTTGAAAAAATTGCGAGCTAAAAATCAGGTGGAGTGTTTGGGGCGCGGTCAAAACGCACGCTGGGAAAAGACGAATAAATGGCAATTGGGTAATACCTGATTAAATGGGTAATGAAAAGGGTAATACCCTTAAAAAGGGGGGATAAAGAGGGTAAGGAAAATATGAAGACAGAAGCTGGATTTATTCCAGATGAAAACGATAATTTAAAATAAAGATTTGAAGTATTAATTTCTGATTATCCGCTTTATAGAGATCAGCTCACAAATCAAGAATTTGCAAACTTGAAGTCACAAATTGTGACTTCAAGTTGGAGCGGAATCCGACGCTCCAATCGATATGTATTTACTGAATCCTAATAAATCAGAAAACACCGTTTTCGTCATACCGGCGAAGGCCGGTATCCAGTAATTTAAATTAATTATAGAGAAGTAATCATAGATAAACAGCAAACACGAAATCTTATCAAAGAAACATTCAAAAAAGCAGGCACTGGCAAAGCATAAGTTTTACAAATTTAGAGACGTTCCGCTTCATTTCATATTTTCCCATAGTTTCAACTCAGTTACGATAGGTTAACCCCTCAAAATAACCGGACAAAACGTTTGACAATAGATTAATGGCAGGTATATTGTAGCCATATTTATTTCGGTTTGCTGGATCGTAAATGACAGAGACCGAAATTTTTATATCGATTTCCACTACAAGTTACATACTTTATTTATTTTACCTTTGACTTATATTATTAATATCTTAGAGGAAATAAACCCATAATGGTAAAAACCAAACTCACACTGTCGCGCCTTGAAAACCTACTTTTAACTGCCTGCGATGACCTTCGCGGCAGCATGGATGCCAGCGAGTACAAGGAATATATTTTCGGCATGTTGTTCTTAAAACGGGCCAGCGACCTATTTGATCAACGGCAGGCAGAGCTGAGAACAGAACTTGCGGGTAAAGGCATGTCTGAGGAAGATATTACCATAGCATTAAATGACCCTGACAACTATTCAGGCAAGTACTTCTATGTTCCGGAACGGGCGCGCTGGAATCAGGCATGGGACGAAGAGGTAATAAAAGACGGTGAGATAAAAATCATTCACCATCCTGCATTAAAGCATCTCAAAGAGAATGTTGGAACAATGCTCAACAAAGCCCTTGAAGCCATTGAAGATGCAAACATTGACGCTTTGCAGGATGTGCTGAAAGGGATCAATTTTAACCGGAAGATCGGCCAACGGTCTCTGGACGATGACACACTGGCTGATTTCATACAAAACTTTGAAAAAATACCTCTTAAAGATGAAGACTTTGAGTTCCCGGATTTGCTTGGTGCGGCTTATGAATGGCTGATCAAATATTTTGCGGATTCAGCCGGTAAAAAGGCAGGGGAATTCTACACACCGGTAGAAGTCGTTCGCGTCTGTGTTGAAATCTGTGATCCACAAGAAGGCATGAGCATTTATGATCCTACAGCAGGGTCGGGTGGCATGCTGATACAGACACGGGACTATTTACAGGAATGCGGCGGTGATCCCGGCGAGTTATCCCTCAACGGTCAGGAAAAAATCGGCACCACCTGGTCTATCTGCAAAATGAACATGCTGCTACACGGCATATCTCATGCCGATATCCGTCAGGCCGATACCATCAGAGAACCTCTGCATCTGGACGAAACAAACGAACTCAAGCGTTTTGACCGGGTGCTGGCCAATCCGCCGTTTAGTCAGAACTACATTAAAAAAGAGCTTAAATTTCCAGGGCGCTTTCCTGTGATGATGCCTGAAAAAGGCAAAAAGGCCGATCTGATGTTTGTCCAGCATATGCTGTCGGTTCTCAAACACGACGGCCGCCTGGCCACTGTCATGCCCCACGGTGTTTTGTTCCGGGGCGGTGAAGAACGCGCAGCCCGCCGGTACTTTATTGAAAAAGGGTATCTGGAAGCTATTATCGGCCTGCCAAGTAACCTGTTTTACGGTACCGGCATTCCCGCCTGTATTATGGTTATGAACAAACACGGGGCCGCAAGCCGCGATCATGTATTGTTTATTAATGGAGACAGAGAATACCGGGAAGGTAAAGCACAAAATCATCTGCGGCCTGAAGACATCGACAAAATTGTTCATGCTTACCGGAATGGGCTTGATATACCAGACTATGCACGCAAAGTTCCGGTAACGGAAATAGCCGCGGAAGATTATAACTGCAATATACGCCGTTATGTCGATAATGCGCCACCGTCCGAACCCCATGATGTACGCGCCCATTTGCATGGCGGCGTTCCCATTGCTGAGATTAATGCCATGGCACACTTCCGGATCAACTACAAAGGATTGCGTGAAGATTGTTTTGTTCCAAAAGATGACATCTACATGGACATTGCCGAATCCATTGCCGCAAAACGCAGTATTGCTGATTTTGTTACAAATCATCCGGGTGTGAAAACACGCCATCAGGCTTTTATAACTCAACTGGAAACCTGGTGGCAGGCCAACTTGCCTGTTGTTGAGGCACTGGCCCATGATCCTGAAAATAAAAATACGGGCAACGTCTATGTTATGAGAAGAAGCCTGCTGAAAAGCATTGCAGAAGAGTTTTCAGGACAAACTCTGCTGACCCCTTTTCAGATAAGGGGCGCTTTTGCCAACTACGTTAACCTGCTGAAAGCCGATTTCAAATCCATTGCCGCAAGCGGGTGGGGCCCTGAACTGATCCCGGATGACGAGATTCTGCAAAGCCAGTTTCCTGAAATACTTGAAGAAATGGAGCAGGCACAGGCGCGTCTATCCGAGTTGCAGGCTCTGTTCAGTGCTGCCGATGAGGAAGACTTTGAAGACACGGAAGATACCGGCGTCCTGCAAAGTGACGAAGTGAAAAACAAAAAGGAAGAGATTAAGGCCCTGAATGCTGAATGGAAAGAATATCTTAAAGAAGTTAAAGCACTTACGGGTAATATCTTTTCTGAAATAAAAATAGCCGGATTGCTGCCTAAAGATGTAAAAAAAGGCTATTATTGCGCTGAAGGCTTAACACAAAATGAAGCACTGTTTGCTAATGGCCGGCGTATTCTCGATCTGGCCAATCAGGTGAATTATCAATCCGGCTTTGCTGAACCGCTGGTACAAGCTATTGAGAAAGGAGCGTTTGCCAAAGAACGCGTCAACAGCATCGAACAAAGCCTTGCGCGGCACAAGATGTTGGAAGATAAAGCCAAATCGTTGAAAGCAACCATCAAAAGTACTGAGAATAAACGGGATGAACTGGTAAAAAGTGCGCGGGCTAAAATCTCCACCGATGAAGCCCGCACTGTAATTATAGAACGTCTGCGCCAGGTTTTAATAGACACTTATAAAGCTTACCTGCGTGCAGATCTGCGCGTCTGCATAAAGGCTATTGAAAATCTGTGGAGTAAATATGCTGTGACGGCTAAGGAAATTGAAGCTGAACGGGATGCGGTATCAAAACAGCTAAAGAAATTTTGGGTGGAGTTGGGGTATGAGTGAATGGGTAATAGATCAATTACATAATTTGCTTGACTTTCAAAAGGGCAAAAAGGTTGAAACAAGCGAAATTCAGCGATCAGGCTATGAACGATATTTAGGTGCTGCTTCCTTGGTTGGTGGACATGACGGCTATGCATCAACACGTTTTTCAGTCAAAGCAAATAAAGATGATGTATTGATGCTTTGGGATGGGGAACGAAGTGGGCTTGTAGGTCATAATTTAACGGGAGTTGTGTCGTCAACGGTTACAAAACTTTCACCTAATAATAAAATTATAAGCAGCTTGCTCTACTACTATTTGTTGCAAAGTTTCGAGTGGATTCAAAATCGAAGAACTGGTACTGGAGTGCCTCATGTGCCAAAAGACCTGATGAAAATACTCAAACTAAAATATCCTAAAGAAAATAAATATCAAAAAAAGGTCGCATTAATTTTAGAAACTGTCGACCAAGCCATCGAAAAAACCGAAGCCCTGATCTACAAATACCAGCAAATCAAAGCGGGTTTAATGCACGACTTGTTTACCCGCGGCGTCACCGCCGATGGCAAACTCCGCCCACTCAGAGAACAAGCCCCGGAGCTTTACAAAGAAACCCCCATTGGCTGGATTCCGAAGGAGTGGGATATAGTAAGAGCGTCAGATATATGCCATCCAATTACAAAAGGTACGACGCCATCAACATTTATTAATAATGCCAATAGAATAAAATCTATCCCATACATTCGTGTTGAAAATCTAAGCTTTAATGGCTCACTTCGATTTGACATGGATTCTTTGTTTGTTAGTAACATTATTCATAATTCTGAGTTAGCTCGCTCGAAAGTATTTCCTGGTGATATTTTAATGAATATTGTAGGCCCACCTTTAGGAAAAGTTAGTCTCATCACTGATGAGTATGAAGAATGGAATACCAATCAGGCTGTATCGATTTATAGAGTTTTACATCAAAGATATAGACTTTATCTTTTATATTACTTACTATCCGATTTCGCACAAAAATGGTTTTACTTACGCTCAAAGCGGACTTCGGGCCAAGTTAATCTTACGTTAGAAATGTGTTCAAATCTGGAGATGCCTCTTCCAAAAAATGAAGGGGAACTTGCAAGCATTTCAAATATTTTATCTCAAATATTCGAGAAAATTAATATTGAAAACAATTTTCGGATAAAACTCAAAAAACAAAAATCCGGCCTCATGAACGACCTCTTAACCGGTAAAGTCCAGGTCACCATCGACCAGGAGGAAACCACCCATGTCTGAATACACCGAAGTTGAAAAGCCTTTTCTGGAGCAACTTCAGTCGCTGGGCTGGACAGCAATTGATCAGGGGCCGGAAATTCCGCAAGATCCCGGTAAAAGCATACGGCTATCCTTTCGCCGGTGGCTCTTGCCTGGTGTATTTGCTAAAGCAGTTGCTGATATCAATAGAACAGCAGAGGGTAAAAGCTGGCTGACCGATAAACAATTAAACGATTTGCAGGATCAGATCCTGCGCCAGCCCAACCGTACACTTCTTGAAGCCAATGAAGCAATTCAAAAGCTGATCTTCAAAACCCAGGTGGATGTAAATGAGATTACGGGTGAACAGGACCCGGTGGCAAAGCTCATTGATTTTGAGAATCCTGGAAATAACCGGTTCCATGCCATTAACCAGTTTCGTATTGATACGCCCGGATGTGTGAAGCAATTCATCATTCCCGATATTGTATTGTTTGTGAACGGTATTCCATTGGCAGTGGTGGAGTGTAAAAAAGGCGGGCCGACCTGTGCAAATCCCATGAATGAGGCGTTTGAGCAATTGCAGCGCTATATGAATAAACGCAATGCCACTTTGCAACAGGGTTTGAAAGAGGGCGAACCGCGTTTATTCCACACAGTCTTGTTGGTGGTTCGCTCCAGCGGTCTGGAAGCGGATTTCGGCACTATTACTTCCGGAGAGGAACACTTCTTTCCCTGGAAAACCCAGTGGCCCAATAATGATTCTACTGCCACAGGCATGAATCAGCAGCAGCAACTCATTGCCGGTATGCTGAACAAGCAGAACCTGCTGCATATTTTACGGACCTCGTCGGTATTCATGGATACGGACAGCGGGCCGCGTATTAAGGTGGTGTGCCGTTATCAGCAATTCAGGGCGGCATGTAAAATTTGCGAGCAGTTGCGTAATGGTAAAACCGTTGTCCAGCGCAGCGGTGTGATCTGGCATACCCAGGGATCGGGCAAGTCTTTGACTATGGTGTTTGTGGCGCGCATGATTCGTGTGTCCAAAGACTTAAACGATTTTAAGATCGTCCTGATTAATGACCGTATTGATCTTGAAGAACAGCTTGGCAGAACTGCAACCCTGATCGGGGGCCGGGTAAATATCATACAAAGTGCAAGCGACCTGCGCACTGATCTTAGCACGGACACCTCCGATATTAACATGGTGATGGTGCATAAATTTCTCCAGCGTGAAGAAAGCCTGAGCTTAAAGGTAGCAGAGGCTTTGGGCACATATCAGGCCATGCCTTCGGGAAAAACCTTTGGCGTGGTTAATGATTCTGAACGAATTATTTTAATGATAGATGAAGCGCACCGAACCCAGAGTTCCGACTTAGGTGATAATATCTTTGAAGCCTTCCCCAATGCCGCGCGAATAGCATTTACCGGTACTCCGCTGATAACAGAACGCCACGGAGAAAAGAAAACTCACAAACGATTCGGGCAATATATTGATACCTATAGATTGATGGATGCAGTAAACGACGGCGCTACATTGCAAATCCTCTATGAAGGAAAAACCGCAGATACAGCTTTAACCGATAAACATGGCTTTGAAATCAGATTTGAAGATTTGTTCAAAGACCGCAGCGAAGATGAATTGCTGGCTATCAAAAAGAAATACGGGGCAACCGGTGATATTCTGGAAGCCGAAAAACGTATAAACGCCATTGCCAAAGATATGGTTGATCATTATATCTCGAATATATTGCCCAATGGCTTTAAAGCGCAGGTCGTCTGCCATTCCAAATTGGCAGCCTTCAGGTACAAAACAGCAATAGAGGATGCATTGCTTGATCGTTTGGAAAAAGCCAAGGCGGAACCGCTGCCGGATTTAAATCTGATTAAGAGGCTCAATTTTTTAAAAGCGGTGGTCGTTGTATCCAGTGATGGGACCAATGAGGCAGCTTATATTACCACCTTACGCAGACAAGCCAAAGCATGGAATGCAGTTAATAACTTCTGTAAACCATTTGATATGGATGATCCGGACAAGGAATACACAGGGATCGCATTTTTGATTGTCTGTGATATGCTGCTGACCGGTTTTGATGCGCCTATTGAGCAAGTAATGTATATCGACAAAAAGATACAAGAGCATGCTCTATTGCAGGCAATAGCCCGGACCAATCGTGTGCTGAGAGGCAAGAAACGCGGATATATAGTGGATTATATCGGACTGTCAAACCATCTCACAGAAGCCTTAACACTCTACGCTGCAACAGATGAACAGGAAGAACTGGCAGAAGGTTTAAAAAGTATCACCTCTGAGATGCCCGTATTGGAAGAACGGTATCAACGGCTGCTTCAATTGTTTGCTGATAACAAAGTGAAGGACGTGGATGCATTTGTGCAGGGCAGTTTGCCGGATATGGAAACCGATGCGGCAGTGGTGCATGCTGCTGTCAACTTATTAAAGGATGAAAAAATCCGCGCCGATTTTGATGTTTATCTGAAAAAATTTTTGATGAGTATGGATATTGTTCTGCCTCATCAGGCGGCTAATCCTTACCGCGTCCCTGCAAAACGCTTCGGGTATATTTTACGTGTTGCCAAAGAACGGTATAAAGATACCAGTTTGAATCTGGGTGATGCCGGAGAAAAGGTAAAAGAATTAATCAATGCCCATTTGATCAGCCTTGGAATTAATCCTATGGTTCCGCCGATAGAACTGTTAGCAGATGATTTTATCGAAAAACTGATAAAACATGCCGGGGGTAATCCTGAAGCCAAAGCAAGTGAGATGGAACATGCCATTCGCAAACATTGCACAGTGCATCATGATGAAGACCCGGCTTTCTATAAAAAACTTTCCGAGAAAGTTGAAAATCTAATAGAACAATACCAGGGTCATTGGGATGTGTTAGCCGAAGAACTTGAAAAGCTAAGGACCGAAGCCATAGAAGGACGTAAAACCGGTGAACACGGCATGACCAGAGAAGCAACGACTTTTTTCGAACATATTGCCAACGAAGCATTTGCCGATGGTAAAGTACCCGGTGATGCCAAAGATAAAATGAAGGTTTTAATGGAGTCGATTGTTGACACCTTACAGGATAGTATAGGCAGCATTGATTTCTGGACAAACTCTGATAAACAAAAGAAAACCCGCAGCGAAATAAAAACTGCCTTGATGCTGACTGATATTAAAGAACTCAAACAAAACCGGGAACGGGTAGCAATAGAAATTATGAAACTGGCTAAAAATCGGCATGATGATTTGCTAAAAGGTGGGGACAAATGAATGCACGGCGAGTAAGAGATATTGATTATCATTTGTTGCCCGGTACAGAACGTAAAACTACGGATATTGTGATCGAACGCGATGGAATTGTGACCGTACATCCGCCTAAAGGTTTCAGCCCTGAACAGGTGGATGCTGTCGTTGAAAGCAAACGCATGTGGATATACAAAAATCTGGCGCAATGGCGAGATTTGAATGCAACGGCCGTGATTCGCGAGTGGGTGAACGGTGAATCCTTTCTCTATTTGGGTTGTAGCTACCGCTTGTTGTTGGTTAATGA
The DNA here is from genome assembly GCF_051233685.1 of Desulfobacterium sp. N47. NCBI lineage: Bacteria > Pseudomonadati > Thermodesulfobacteriota > Desulfobacteria > Desulfobacterales > Desulfobacteriaceae > Desulfobacterium > Desulfobacterium sp. N47. Next base: position 54,054 of record NZ_JBAMMY010000155.1, on the reverse strand, counting down.
ACAAGATGCTGATTTAAAATTAAAAGAAGGCCGATTCTGCTTAAAACGCTCCTTGATTGAACAAGGTGGGGAATCTGCCGCCAAAAGAGCTTTTGAAACGTTTTATTGCTCAAAAGCCGAAAATCGTTTGCGCGAGCGGATCGACTATTTTGCTCCCAAAACAGGAGTGAAGCCAACCGGGTTAAGGGTTAAAGATTTGGGCTATCGTTGGGCAAGCTGTACCGGAAATAATACGTTGCAGTTTCACTGGAAGTGCATGATGGCGCCGGCAAAGATAATCGATTACATGGTAGTACATGAATTATGCCACATGCACCATAGAAACCATACTGATGCCTTTTGGAATGAAGTGGATAAGGTTATGCCTGATTATCGGGAACGGAAGATGTGGTTGAAAAAACATGGGGCCGGGTTGGATTTATAATTGCAGACAGGGCAAATAATAATCGCTTCAACTTGGGTTGCCGGGAGCGCTTCGATTTCAAAAGTAACAGCGACAAAAGATCTGCGTATATTGGTGGAAGCTGGGTTTGCAGAGCAAATCGGACAAGGTCGGAGTGCGCGATATATTTACAGTGGCGGCAATCGGTAAGTAATCGGTAAGTCTTATTTCCTAATCGGAAAGTGGCGTATGCCTTTGGACGTTACCTTGGCGTCTTCATAAGTTAAAGATAAGCCGTTATATTTAACTTAGGTATTGGATAGGTTAAAGACGGGGAGCACGGAATGGGTTCCCCTTAAATAAATAAACCAATGAAACCTGCAAAGCCGGATACAGAAATCGGGTTGGATGAAAAGTTGGATGAAAAGTTGGGCAAAAATCGCAGCATGATCCTGCGGCTGATGATGTCAAATCCTGCGGTGACCGTCAGTGAACTCTCAACAGCGCTGAGCATCAGCAGGACCGCAACAGACAAAAACATTCAGATACTGAAATCCCAGGGTTATGTTGAACGGATAGGGTCAGCCAAAGGAGGACATTGGAGAGTAAGAGGTAGTATCAAATGACCAAGCTAAACCTGCCTGTAAAAACCGCATTCTTCTTCTATCAAACAGAAGACGGCTGCATCCGCATTGAAACACGCATGCAGGATGAGACTGTATGGCAAATTTAGCATCTTAACTTTTGAAGCAAAAGTGATTACTGGAAATAATGGAAGCGGATTATGAATCTAAAAGAATTAAAAAAACTGGTAGCATCCGGGGAATCCGACCGGATTGAATTCAAATCCACAACCGGACAGCGCACACAGGCCATGAAAACAGTTTGCGGGATGTTAAATGGTTTTGGGGGTTTTGTCTTTTTTGGTGTATCCGACAAAGGCGAACTTATCGGCCAGGATGCTACCGCCAAAACGATGGCCGATATCTCAGCAGAACTTAACCGTCTTGATCCGCCAGCATTTCCTGATATTGAAACAGTTACGCTGGAAAACGGAAAGGCAGCGATCATGTTGAGAGTCCCCGGTGGTGGCGGACTTTATACTTATGATGGGCGCTCCTATATCCGCAATGGCCCTACAACAAGCATAATGCCAAAAGCCGAATATGAACGCAGGTTAATTGAACGGTTGCATGCAACCCGTCGATGGGAAAACGAGCCGTCAGCAAAAGGGGTTACAATTAAAGATCTTGATCAGGATGAAATCCAACTGACATTGACAAATACAATTGATGCCGGCCGGATGGAGCGGCCAAGAAAGACCGATACAAAATCAATTCTTACAGGACTTGGACTTATTATTGATGGCATGCTTACAAATGCTGCGGTTGTTCTTTTTGGAAAGAGTCGCAGACTGGAATCACTCTATCCACAGTGTTTAATCCAATTGGCAAGATTTCGGGGCACTGATCGTCTTTCTGATTTTGCCGATAACCGGCAATATTGGGGGAATGCTTTCAGTCTTCTTCAAAAAGCGGAATCATTTTTTAAAGATCATATCCCGATTGCAGGAAAAGTATTCCCTGACAAATTTAAACGTCAAGACCGTCCACTCTACCACCCCCGTGCTTTTCGGGAAGCATTGGCAAATGCATTTTGCCATCGGGATTATGCGGTGCCCGGTGCATCGACATCTGTTGCTATTTATGATGACCGGATGGAAATCATTAACCCTGGTGCCCTTCATTTCGGCATTACTCCGAAAGCATTATTTCATCCTCATGAATCCAGGCCATGGAATCCCATTATCGCAAACGTTTTTTACCGGGCTGGTATTATTGAAAAGTGGGGAACAGGCACATTAAATATTATCGAATGGTGTAAAGAAAACGGGAACCCACTTCCGGAATGGAATATGAGTTCGGGTTCTGTTGCGCTGATATTCAAACCATTAGTTGACAAAGTTGCAAGAAAACCCGAGTCACAGCCCGAGTCACAGCCCGAGTCGCAGCCCGAGTCATTGCGTGACAGGATAATTCATTTACTTTCAAATGATATACTATCAAAATCAGAAATTTCAAACCAATTAGGCCAGAAACAGATTTCCGGACAGCTTAAAAAAATCCTGATTGAGCTTATTAATGAAGGTGTCTTGTCGTTTACGATACCGGATAAACCGAAAAGCCGGTTGCAAAAATATAAATTAATAAAAAAGACAAAGACCAAAAATAAATAAAATATTTTTTGCCATCATAGCTTCTGCTGAAATAACACATGAATACACAACAGGAAACACTTTAAGTTTTATGTTTATTGAAAAAAGCGCATTATCTTCTGATATATAAATAAAGAGGGTGAATTGTCCCGGCAACCACCGGGGAATCCTCGGTAGTTCAAAACGAAGGAGGACGACAGGCTCAACACAAGTTATATTTTTAAAATCTGTGCTAAATGAGCCACTTTCAAAATGTTTCAGTTTGGTCAAGGTCAAGGCGGGCGAAAATTTTAACCACAGGAATATATTTAGTATTTTTCGAGGATAGTGCTATGCTTCACTGCGTGCAAAATTTGAGCCCAACGCAAAAGATCGGCCCAAATGGGACGTTTTGAAACTGGCTCAAATATTTTATCTAATAAAAAAGGAGATTGCTATGAGAGATGTGGACTATTTGAATGTTGCCGAAGATAGCATAAAAAAAATTAAAGAGGGTGCTTTCTTAACCGTAAAATATGAAGATGCGTTAAACACCATGACCATAGGTTGGGCCACATTCGGAATTATATGGAGAAAACCGGTCATGATGGTGGCAGTGAGGTCCAGCAGGCATACATTTGGGATTATCGAAGCAGCCAAAGATTTTACCGTTACAGTTCCGGCCAAAGACATGCGTAAGGAGATCGCTTTTTGCGGCTCGAAATCCGGCCGGGACGTGGATAAATTTAAGACGTGCAACATGTTAACAGTTGCCGGTTTGAAAGTCGCTTCGCCTGTTATTGATACACGAGGGCGGCATTACGAGTGTAAAATCATTTACAAGTCCGCCATGGACCCGGCTTATCTTGACAAGGATTATGACACATCCCTTTACCCGCAAAAGGATTATCATACACTATATTTTGGCGAAATAATGGCCTGCTACGAAACTGATTAATAATCAATTTATAATTGCGGTGTCCATACGCACATGACCAACACGCGCATCACTGATCCTGAGATTCTGGAACGCCGCTATCCGGTGCTTCTGCGCAAGTTTTCATTAAGGCACGGCTCCGGAGGTAATGGGCGCTTTAAAGGCGGCAACGGTTTGGTGCGGGAAGTAGAGTTTTTAGAACCTCTCAACGTGGCCGTTCTTACTGAGCGAAGGGTATTTGCTCCGTACGGATTAAATGGCGGTGAACCCGGTCAATGCGGCATCAACCTTTTTATCAGAAAAGATGGTACCGTAATAAATCTTGGAGGTAAAAAAGAAATTCAGGCTCAACCCGGTGATCGCCTGCGCATCATGACACCGGGCGGAGGCGGGTACGGCAAGCGGCTTGACGGTAATAAAGAATCTGGAATTTTTTAGACCAGGCTATGATAATTATCATTGTTGTTCTTGAAATATTTGCACAAAGCTGGTTTAAAAAGAACGGTAAAATGATCTGAGGTTAACCATGATACCATTTCCAACAAAGGCTTGCGGGAATCCGGCTGCTTGCCTGGATTTTATAGGAAAACAGAAGTTAATATCTTGTAACTTATAATAGACAGAATAACGCGAGAAGGAGAAAGATGAAAAAAAAGCTATTAATTTTATTAAACATAATTATCCTTCTAATATTTACAATCGGCTCATCCCGGGCAAGCAATGTGGATAAGCTGATAGACAAGCTGGTAGAAAAAAATATTCTTACCAGATCCGAAGCTACAGAACTCATACAACAAATAAATGAAGAGGAAAAGAAAGAAAAAAAGGAAGTCGCTGGTACTGGCGAAACAAAGGATGTCAGGGTGCCGGACTGGTTGGGAAATATGAAAGTACAGGGAAATTCCAGAGTTCGATTTCAAACAGAGGATATTGAAAACGACAAAAATAATTCGTATCGAAACCGTGAGCGTATCAGATTAAGACTTGGTGTTGAGACAGCAGTGAATGATAGCTGGAAAGCCGGATTCGGTTTTGTAACAAGTTCAGGTGATCCCCGATCCACCCATCAAACACTGGGAGATACCTTCAGCCTGAAGGATATCAGCGTAAATTATGCGTATGCCCAATATACACCGGTTAAATGGGCTGAGCTTTTAATGGGAAAATTTAAAAACCCCATATGGAACGCAAGCAACCTGATATGGGACGGCAATATTTACCCTGAAGGAGCCGCTGTCAGGTTTAAATACAAAGCAGCGAAAAACGTGGAATTGTTTGCAAACCTGGACGCTTTTGTACTTCAGGAGTTCAGTGATAAAGCCAATGACCCTTATCTGATCGCTATTCAGCCCGGACTTAATTTAAAACTGCCCGGCGATATGTATTTTAAAATTGCAGGAAGCTATTATGATTTTAACTATGTAAAAGGCAATGACTGGACAAAAGACAGCTCAGGGAATATTGGCGCCGGGTGGGGAGTGGGCACTAATTCCAGAGATGCCGCAGGTAACTGGATGTACGACTATGATTCTTTTGCCGGAAATGCTGAATTTGGTTTGCCTGAGATATCCGGGTATATTCCTTATGCTGTTTTATATGGACAGTATGTCAGAGCAATAGACTCGCATGATAACAATACCGGTTGGCTGGCCGGATTTAAATTTGGCCACAAGGATGCTAATGATTTTGGCCGGTGGCATTTATCATATAACTATAGACGTCTTGAAAAAGATGCATGGCCTGATTTCCTGTCGGACTTTGATAGCTATAATGGCAATACAAATATAAAGGGTGAAAAAATTGAATTTTTGTTTGGGCTAAACAAGAATGTTTCTTTAGGGCTGAATTATTTCAAGTTTGATCACATCCTGCGAACATCGGATGACACTCAGCATAAGATGCAGGCGGATATAAACATGAAATTTTAAATTGCCGGAGATATTAGAAGATATAGCAATTGTCATAAATCTGTTCCGATTGGGCATGGATACGTATGCTAACCGCAGAAAAACGGATCATATTTATAGCAAATGCTATAACTTAGCAACCTTTCAAACCAGCTTTATTTATTTTTTCGGTAAACAATCCGGCAGTCTTATCGCATATACTGTGCTCATAAACGCCCCCTTCTTTGTTAACTCCTCTTATCTTCCCATCAAAAAGAAACCACTTTAAAAGCTTTATACCTGTTTCTGTCCGGTTACCGTCTTTAATTTCTTCTTCTGCAAATGGCCCAGGTTCAGGGATTTCATATCCGCTGTCGATTAAAGATTTCATGAAATTTAATATTCTTCCGAGCCTTAAAATAGTAACAGCCTGTTTTCTGCCTGTTGTGTGGGAAAGGGGGAAAGCGCTTGAACGCATTAAAGAATATTTTTCAGGAAGTATTGCAAGATTTTTGCATTGTTCAAAATCAGCGCTTCCGGGAGAAGGATAAAAGATTGAAACTCCGGCAAGTACTCTTCTTTCGGCAAGATATAAAAGATCGGAAACGGAATCTTTTGGTGTTTGGTGGGGCGCTCCGGCTATTATGTATCCGACTGTTTTAAGATTATATTTTTCGGCAATCAAAAGTATTTTGTCAAAGGCTTTCCTCACATCAGGCCTTTTAAATCTTTTGAGCTGCTCTGATGAAGATGAACCAAGGGAAAGATTCAGGGTTTTAAATCCCGACTCTTTCATAAGGCATACCATCTCTTCATCAAGCGATATAGGCAGCAGCCCGTTCATTGCTCTTAACTCAAGCTCTGAACCGGCAAATCTTGATTTTAACTCACAAAGCAGGGCTGTAAACCATTTTTTGTCTAAGCTAAGATTTTCATCTTCAAAATCTATAAAGGCGGCTTTATGTCCGCTAATATTTATATCAAGCTCTTTTATAACTGATTCAACGCTTCTTTGTCTGTATTTTTGATATGGTAAGCCTCCTATAGAACAATAAGAGCATTTCATGGGGCAACCTCTGCTTGCCGAAACAACAGCGCTTGCCATTTTGCCCCTTTTATAAAAATTATGTTTTAAAAGAGAAATTGCAGGCAGAGGCTGTTTGTCAAGATCGTCAATCAACGCAGGATTATCAGCATATAAGTTTCCGTCTTGTTTACGGTAAACAATACCCGGCACCGAATCGGGACTTTTGTTTTCTTTAATCGCAGCGGCAAGAAGCGGCAAGGATTCTTCTCCTTCACCACGAATTATAAAATCAACAGCCGTGTTTTTCATTACCTCATTATAAAGGGTTGTGGGATGGTGTCCTCCAAAAACTATTTTGCAGCCAGGATGATATGCTTTAACTGCTTCGGCAGTCATCAACGCATATTCTGCATAAGGTGTAAACAAAGATGAGATCCCAACAAGAAATGCTCCGGTTTTGGCCGCTTGTTTTCCGATATGCTCGAAACTGTATCCAAAGTGCTTGAAGCTGTTGAATAGAGCAAAAGGAGATATATCTTCTTTCCCGTAATATTCATTAAGGTAGGCCATCTCTTCGGGAATTTGCAGTTTGTGTGATTTTGAAGTGGCAAGACCGTCAAATATTTCAACTGAAAAACCGGCTTTTTGAGCAGATGATGCTATACATGTCAGCCCGTAAGGAATAGTTCTTTTTGATGTAAGATAAAAATCTCTTACAGGTGGTTGAATAAGTAAGATATCAGTCATAGTAATTATTCTTTTTTTAAAATAAATTTATGTTTTAAGTTCAGATGAATCCCAATGCGTTTATCCTGTCAACTTAATCAGGAACACTTGACAATGTTATACTTTATTGACATGATTTTACAAATGAAAATAGACTCAATACTTATAGATAACAACACAGTTCTTGCTCCTCTGGCCGGCATCACCAACCTGCCATTCAGACTCATTGCAAAAAGAGCCGGATGCGGACTCGTTTGCTCTGAAATGGTAAGCGCAAACGGCATTGTTTATGGTTCTAAAAAAACCCTTGGCATGCTTGATTCCTTATCTGAAGAACGTCCTGTTTCATTTCAGATTTTTGGCTCCGACCCTTTAATTATGGCAGAAGCCGCAGTAATTGTTGAATCATCAGGCGCTGATATAATCGATATAAATTTTGGCTGTTCCGTTAAAAAAGTTGTAAAAACAGGCGCAGGAGTTGCTCTTATGAAAGAGCCCGGACGAACCGAAGCAATTTTAATGGCGATAAAAAAATGTGTAAAAATTCCTGTGACGATAAAGATAAGAACAGGATGGGAAAAAACCGGTGAGCAGGCATTAAAAACAGCCAAAATCGCAGAGCATTGCGGAATAGATGCTATCGCAGTTCATCCAAGAACGGCAAGTCAGGGATTTAGAGGTTTGGCCGACTGGTCTGTAATATCAAGGGTTAAACAAAATGTTTCTATCCCGGTAATTGGAAACGGGGATATTCTCACAGCCTATGATGCTGTTTCAATGCAGAGTCAAACCGGTTGCGATGCAGTTATGATAGGCAGGGCGGCTATTGGCAATCCATGGATATTTGAACAGATCAGGGCTCTTATGTCAAAAGAGCCTATAGCACCGGCAAGCCTGGCCCAACGCTTTGACGGCATGAAAGGATACCTTAAAGCAAATGCAGAATATTTCGGGGAAAAACAAGCTTGTTTTATGATGCGAAGCCGCCTCGGTTGGTTTGTAAAAGGGCTTGATTCAAATGCTAAGTTCCGTGAATCCGTAAAACATATCACATCGGAACAGGAAGCAATCGATATCATAAATTCATATTATGATTTTCTTAATACCAAAACCGTCATACCTTAATCTTCAGCATAGAGTCTATAGATAGCAACAGCCTTGGTAATTATACCCCCTCTTGCACTGAATTCACCTGTGATTTCCATTTGCTTTGGTTTGAGCACTTCTACAAGATCATCCAAAATATGATTTACTACATGCTCGTAAAAAATACCGACATTTCTGTATTGGAGCAGGTAATATTTCAAGGATTTTAACTCTATTATTTTTTTATCAGGTGTGTATTTAATAACTATAGTGCCGAAATCGGGAAGGCCTGTCATGGGGCATACGGAAGTAAATTCAGGCTGTCTTATTTCAATATCAATATCTCTTTTCTGCCTGTATTTGTAGTCCATAGAATCTAAAATATCTATCTTAATATCTTCGGGACTATTTGCATTATAGTCCGGTTTTAGTTTTTTATTCTTAGCCATATTATTTTACTCCTTGTCAATTTCCATTCTTTTGCCGCCCGACAGTCTGTATAATCCCAAATAGCCTGCCTGAACAAAAGTTGGCATAAAAGCAGGTACAGTGCTTAATTCAATATATTGCGTTCTTGAAGCCAGGTTTTGAGCATACAATCGTTTTTCTGAAGAAATCAAGGCCATCTTTGCACCTATGCCTGCTGCATTTCCAACCTGTTTGAAACGTTCATAAGGCAAACACGGCAGCAGACCAACTGCTACAGCGCTGGCTACATTGATATAACTTCCAAAAGCTCCGGCAATGATTACCCGGGTGATATCGTATTCAGCGCAACCTTTGGCTTCCAGCAAGAGCTGGATGCCGGTGCGGATAGCGGCTTTAGCAAGCTGCAATTCTCTGATATCACTCTGGGTAACAACAATAGCCGCCTGCCCGTTTCTTTCCTCTTCACTTACCAGAACAAATTCCGGATATTTCCCGTTGTTCCTAACACCGGGATGGTCTTTAGACATTCTGCCGCCTTTATCTATGATTCCTGCCAGATACAATTGGGCCAAAGCATCCGGTATGCCTGATCCGCATATACCGACCGGTGGTGCTCCGTCAATGGTCTGATATTTTGTTTTGCCGTTTAATATGAGTATATCTTCGATAGCTCCGCCCGAAGCCCGCATCCCACACTTGATGTGTCCTCCCTCAAACGCAGGACCGGAAGCACAGGAAGCACTGACTATTTCTCCGTTTACTATCAATGAAATCTCGGTATTGGTTCCAATATCAATAACCAATTCAACTCCTTTGATATTTTCTGCATCTACCGACAGCAAGGCTGCAGTATGATCCGCACCAACAAATCCGGCTATATTAGGCAAAAGATGTATAAAAGCACCCGGGGCAATTTGCAGACCGGCATCTCGTGCTTTTATATCCAAAGATTTTCTTACTGCAGGAATAAAAGGCGATTCAGCCAGTTGCTTTACAGGCAGGTTAAGCAGTAAATGATGTATTGCAGTATTTCCTACAATTACCGCATCAGTGATTTCATCTGTTTTTGCACCAATCTTTAAACATAAATCTTTGGCTGAATTGTTGAGTGAATTGATGGCAAGATTCTTTAACCGGGTTGCTTCAGCAGGAGATTGAATTGCATGTGTAATGCGGCTTATAATATCCTCACCATAACCTATTTGAGGGTTCATTATTCCTTCGGCAGCAAGTGTTTTGCCGCTTTCCAAATCAACCAGATATCCGGCAATTTTAGTTGTTCCCAAATCTACGGCAAACCCAAGCTTACGGTCTGATAAAGATAAACCTATTGCCTCGTCTTTACGAACAAGGAAATTGCACATCCAGTTCCATTCCCGCAGTTTTGGAGAAAGATTTCTCATGACATCGATATCAATTGAAGAACAGCTAATGTTATGAGTTAAATTAATGGTTTCCAAAATCCGGTCGGCATCACCGCGCAGATCTGAAAAAGAAGCAGGATTAACGGCAATCTTATAAGAATTTACAACAGGTTCAGGAGCAATGTCGATTTCCAGACCTTCTGTCTGGGCTCGTTGAGGTGCGGTAATCGATTCAGGAGGAAGGTATAATCTGCGGTCGCTTAATGGATATGTCTTGCAAGCCAGACACCATCCCCGCTCACGCTCTTTTGAGGATAATATTTCTTTTTCGCTAATAGCCGGCTCCGAAACTGTTCCATCAAGAATTTTAATCTTGCAGGAACGGCATTTCCCATAGCCTCCGCATACGCTTTTAATATTTATTCCAAGTTGATGAGCACATTCTAGTAGTGACTTATCGGAATCGCATTGTCCCCGAAGGCCAACGGGTTCAAAATCCAATTTATAATGCTCAGTCTTTTGATCAGTTCTATTCATATGCTATCTGTATGAGGTGTGTTTTTAAAAGCCAGGCCTATCAGGGGAAGTTAACATAACAGAAAGCCCGCCTGATTTGTTTTTAAACGGCAAAAAAAAGTCCGGAAAAATTTTCTTGTTTTTTTATACTTATTCTTTATTGCTTTACAAGTTTTGATCTAATATAAGTTCCAAGGTTGATTACAATGCCTTTAGTAAAATGTTTTTCACACAGCTTCTGTTAGCAGGGTAAAAACAGGCATATGTATAAGCTTTTCTTGTTTGATCTATTGCATTAACAGACTCATATGTCAAGTTTGATGCCTTGGTGAAAAGTCCGTCAAAATTTTCTTTTCTTTAAAGCTTGTAGTGAGCGCTATTGACTTATGCTGAACGAAAAAGAACATTTTCATAGAGCTGCTGAAAATACATTATTCTTGTTGACATTATATATATGCAGGAGTAGAAAAGCATGCGCGAAAAGTATCGGAAGTTTAATTAATTATAAATATTCAAATATTTATTTAGGACATATAATAAAAATACAAAAAGCCTGTATTATCGATTTGTCAGATTTATTTCGATGTCATACAGGCTTTTATGCATTCTAAATAGGAAAATAATACGATGGCCCCTTTTATTCATATAAAGAATTTTTCAGCTCTTTTGCATTTTATAAGCAATCTCAGGCAGAATTTAATTGTTTTTTCTAAGTCTCTTTCTTCAAAGGGATACCAATTTGATATGATCATCAAAATATCAATATGTCTTGCAATGGTTTCAATTGTAGTAATGGACATATTTTTTTTAGAACGTATTGCAATGATCAGGGAAGAGATGAGGCAAAATCCGTACGGAAGAGCTTTTATGCTGTTTGCACTGTTCTTTATTGCAATCAATATAATTGAGTTTTTATGGAGGCTTTATCTTGTTTATAAATATAAACCTGCTTCATCTTTAAATGATAATGATTTGCTTTCATGCAGTGTCGTTGTGCCTGCTTTCAACGAAGGCAAACAGGTATATATGACTCTAAAAAGCCTTGCAGAAAGCGACTATCCTTTAAATAAACTTCAAATCATTGCTGTTGATGATGGAAGTTCCGATGATACATGGGATTGGATATCTAAAGCTAAACGGGAATTGGGAAGAAAGATTATTGCGATAAAGCTTCCTCAAAATAAAGGGAAAAGGCACGCTCTTTATTCGGGATTTCAACAAAGCACAGGAGATGTGTTTGTGACGGTTGACAGTGATTCAGAGGTCAAACCCGATACTCTCAAAAATCTTATAAGTCCTTTTGCTATAAACAGCAAAATAGGCGCCGTTTCAGGAAGCATACGTGTTCTTAACCGGAATGAAGGCATAATTCCAAAGATGCTTGATGTAATATTTCTTTTCAGTTTTGATTTTATCCGGGCCAGCCAGAGCATGGTAAATACCGTGATGTGCACTCCCGGCGCCCTTTCAGCTTACCGCAAGGATGTTGTTGCTCCGGTTCTTTTGGAATGGCTTAATCAAACCTTTTTCGGCAAACCTTCCAGTATAGGTGAAGACCGGGCCATGACAAACCTTATAATCAGAGAAGGCTATAATGTATTTTACCAGCAAAATTCTGTGGCATTTACCAATGTACCGGTAAAGTATACGAACCTTTGCAAGATGTTATTGCGCTGGGCGCGCAGCCACATCCGTGAAACTATTGTTATGTCGGGATTTATTTTTAAAAAGTTCAGAAAGGATTCCGCACTTGGAGCACGTATAAATTTTATTCTGAGTTCGATTGGAATAATATTATCTCCGTTATTTATTTTTGTTACAATATCCTTTTGTTGCTGGCATATTGTCGAATTTGGCATAAGTATTTTGATAGGAATAATATTCACATCAAGTATGGCAAGTATTTTGTACGCAAAGCGCTGCGGAAACTCAGACGGGCTTTTTGCCTATTTATACGGTGTTTTTGTTTTAGTAAGCCTTTCATGGATATCAGCCTATTCCCTTGTAACGCTTCATCACTCCGGCTGGCTGACCAGGGGCAACAGCACTAAAACCGGAAATTTATCGCTTGAAACAAATAGATTTTATTTAAATTTTGATGAGGTCAAGTCCGGAAAGTAGAATCCATTAATTCAAAATAAATACTTTTTTCTTGACACAGTCGGTTAATTTAATTAAAAGTATCGGATTCTAAATTAACAGGAGTTTTTGCTGTGAAAAAATATACATACAGTGCAAAGAATGAAGATAACGAAGATAAATGGGTGCTAATTGATGCAAATGGCGCTGTGCTTGGAAGGCTTGCAACCAATGTAGCTTCGCGCCTTAGAGGTAAAAACAATCCATTGTTTACGCCTCACGTAGATATGGGCGAAAGCGTTATTGTAATTAACGCTGATAAGATTGCTCTTACAGGCAGAAAACCGGATCAGAAACGCTATTATAAACATAGTGGATATGTTGGCGGACTTAAAGAAATTACTGTAAAAAAACTTCTTGAAAAGAAGCCTGAGGATGTTATCCGCTTTGCTGTGAAAGGCATGTTGCCCAAGAATAAGCTGGGAGCTAAACTTTATAAAAAACTTAAAGTTTACGCTGGCGAAAAGCACCCGCATGTTGCCCAGACGCCTGAGATAATTAAATTGTGATATTACTTTTTTTATTGAGGAAATAAATGGAGAAACAAAACGTGTTTTATGCCACCGGAAGACGGAAAAAAGCTATTGCCAAAGCTTGGATGAAGCCTGGAACCGGACTGGTTATTATCAACGACCTGCCTATTGAACAATATTTCAAGGTCGAATCGGCAAGAATTGATTTAATTAAGCCTTTTGTAATAACCAATACGCTTGGTACATTTGATGTCAAAGTGCGTGTTTTAGGTGGCGGAATTTCCGGACAGTCAGGCGCTGTAAGGCTTGGAATAACAAGAGCTCTTATGCTGTCAAATCCTGATTTAAGGCAGGTTTTGAAAAAAGCAGGCTTTGTAAAAAGGGACCCAAGAATAAAAGAAAGAAAGAAATACGGTCAGAGAGGCGCAAGAGCAAGGTACCAATTCTCAAAACGTTAGAATTTCATATTGTATCATATTGGTATATTGGACCGTGTCCTTTGTATAAAAACCATCTGAAGCTATGGAATTCATAATCTGTACTTCATTTATGGAGGCAGATACAGTTCCATTTTGGCTGCAATGTAATTGTGAACATAATTCCAATATTCAAATCATAAAGTTCAGATTTGAATATTGGAATTTTTATTTAAAGCTTTATATTTTTCAGTCTGTTGTTTATCCCGGGACTATGGATTTGGGTAAAAGAGTTATTCAAAGCTCTCAGGTTGCTGATATGTGTTTTTCATATTCCTGTCTTGCTTCCTGATACAAAAGTCTTTCTTGTCCGATGTTTCTGGGAGAAAAATGAAAAATTGTAAATAGTTTGGCTTTTGCCATGGCCGCCAGATAGCCTGCCTGCCTTGCTGTTAGATGCAGCTTCTTTTCTGCAAGCTCGCAGTCCTTGTGAAGAAAGCTCGCCTCAATAAAAAGATAATCGGAATCTTTCGCAAATTCAATTATTTTATCTGTATTGGATTTATTGAATGCTGTATCCGCGATGTAGGTTATTTTTTGGCCCCGGGTAATTAAAACTATCTTTTCAGAAAGTTCTCCAAGGTTAAATTTCTTATTCACCGTTTTGTTTTCACCCGAACAAACCTCAAAAACAGAATCCGGATCTTGTTGCTTATATAGTGCATCTTTTAAATTTCTAAGCCAGGGTCCGATTTCAAGCCCTAAAGATTCAACATTTTTTTTAATTATGTTTATGTGGAATTGCTCTTTGGTTGAAAAGCCCAAACAGGGTATTCCGTGGTCGATTATCAGAGCTGAAACATTAAAAGCCGGTTCTTTGTGCAGGGTGCCGTTAAAACTATTTATAATTATTTCAGGATCAGGAGTGAACTTGTTAATGCAGCGGAATGTTTTTGTGATTTGTTTATCAGGGTTGACTTCTGTTGCGTGCAGAATTAAAGGATTTTTATAATTATGGACAAGATTCCATGAATATCCTGCCAGTTTACCCTCTATATTACTTAAAAAACCCTCCGGCCCATAAAAGTAAATATCTTTGTTTCTTCCCAGAAGAAGTCGCAGCAGTCTGTCAAAACCTGAAAAATGATCCATGTGCGTGTGCGACACAAAAACATGGCTTATTTTAAGGATATCTCCGGATGAAAGGGAATGAATATCTCCAAGATCAAATAATATAGCCCGCTTTTGAAAGAGAAAAGATATAAATAATCCTGGATCACCGAAAGGGCCGTTTACTGTCCTTGGATGAAAGAGAGGGCGCATTATGCCGATAAATATTTCATAACCTGTCTGTTAATACAAGTATATAAATCTTCATCAGAACCGAAAATTTCAACAATATCTTTATGCTTTATAAGCTGTTCAATTACAAAAGACGTTACATAAAGCGATACAATATTTGGTTGGGGAATAAGATTTCTATATGGAGCAATAACGAAATCAATATCAAAATCTTCGGAACGGGTTAATTTCTCAAGACACATTCGAATTTGTTCCTGAGAACTGTTTTTATTAGTTGTTTCTATCAGATTATCTTCTATTAGCTTTGAGGTAATTGCGTTAGAAAGGGGCTCATAGCATTCTTTGATTGTGTTTATTGCCTGTTTGCGAGCATATTCTTTCGAAGATTCAATTTTAGATAAAATATTTGATTCTCTATTACTTGGCCGGAATACCTTAGCCATTTGCATTCACCCTTATATTGTTAATTAATATTTACGGCTTGGTACAAACTTCCTATGTGAAACATCATTGTAACGCTTCTAATTGATTGGTGTTAAGCTTTTGCCAAAGTCTCTGCGTCAGTCTCAAATTCCGCAGTAAGTGATAAGGAGTACAGCGTAAACGTTAACTTTGAAATACTTCCTGTATCCCCCTACCCTAAACTTATGCCTTTCGGCACAATAAGCACATCTTGCATATGAAGCTTTTTACTTTGCCGTTCGAATTATGACTCATTTTGAAGAGCCAACAAATAACATATTCAACTGCTGTTTTAAGGGGTATATAATAATGGTGCGCAGACAGGAATGCAAGGAAAATTTATATATTTTCAATAACAAGTTGAATGGATTTATTTCCATTCCATCGGTTCCAACGAAGCCTGAATGCTATTTGCTCATAAATTGTTTTTTCAGGTAAGCTCTTATCTATATTGAAATGGATGGCATTGTAATAATTGTCTTTTTTGCCTGATGAGCTGCTTAGAACCATTCGTCTGTGATTTTCTCCAACAATATCAGAAGATATAACATTAATATTGCGGGCAATAAAAATAGGTTCCGGATTACCTGCACCAAAAGGCTTTAAGGATTCCAATTCATCAAGAAAACCTGTGCTTATGTCATCAAAAATAAGCTCATGATCTACATATATATCGGGAAATAAATCTTCAGGCTGTGACATTTTTAAAACGGCATTTTCAAATTCCTGTTTGAATAAGCTTAAATTATCAATTTTTATTTTTACACCTGCTGCCATGGAATGGCCTCCGAATGCTTCGAGAATATCTGAACATGCTGCAAGGCCTTCGTATAAATTGAAATAAGGAGTGCTTCTTCCCGAACCTTTGGCGATGGTTTCTTTTTGTACAAAAAGCACAACGGGGCGGTGAAATTTCTCCACAAGCCTTGAAGCAACTATACCGAGAATTCCTTCATGCCAGCCATGGTGGGAAAGAACAATGGATTTTGATAAAAGGATATCCGGATTATTTTGTATATATTCTATAATTTCATCAAATACCTTTTTTTCTATAGTCTGTCTTTTTGTATTCATTTGATTCATTTGCCGGGCGATATTATCCGCAGTATAAGGATTGCCGGTAAGAAGAAGTTCAACAGCTTCTTTTGCGTTATCTATTCTTCCCATTGCATTTATGCGGGGAGCAAGCCTGAAGGCGATATCTTCGGAATCTATTGTATCTCTGTAATTGCCTGCCTTTAAAAGTGCGCTTATTCCGATCCTGCTGCCGGAATTGATCAGATCGAGTCCGATTCTGGTAAAAACCCGGTTTTCTTCCAAAAGCGGAACCATATCAGCAACTGTACCAAGCGCAATCAGATCGCACAGATTCTTAAGGTTTGGTTCGGGATATCTATCCCAAAAATGCATATCACGCAGATATTTTCTAAGATATATTACCAGATAAAAAGCAACCCCTACACCGGCAAGATGGGAAAGACCCGAGTTGCAGTCGGGACGCTTGGGACTTATAATTGCCAATGCTTCAGGAAGTTTTTCCGGAAGTATATGATGGTCTGTTATAATTATATCTATATCGGCATCGTTAGCTGCTGCAACAGCTTCATTGCTGCTTGAGCCGCAGTCAACAGTAATAATTAAGTCTATATTGCCTGGTATGGCAATTTCGGCAATATGCTTTTCCTGCAGGCCATATCCTTCTTTTATTCTGTCCGGAATATAGTATGAAACATCAGCTTTAGTATGCCGGAAAAATTCCATAAGAAGCGCAGTTGATGTTACACCGTCTGCATCGTAATCACCGAAAATGAGTATCTTTTCACGGCGCAAAATTGCATCATAAATCCTATTTGCGGCTATCTCCATGTCTTTTATGGAAAAGGGCGATCTGAGATTATCAATGGAAATATTTAAAAAAGCATGAGCTTCTTCGGCAGAGAAAATTCCGCGGTTTACCAATATTGAGGCAATTACAGGGCTGCATTTTATTGCCTTTGAAATTTTGTCGACAAGCTTTTTATCCGGTTGGTGTATGTGCCATTTATTTTTCATCGGTAGATTTCATACTCTATTGTGTGAAATCTGACAACAGGAAAACAGGTGTGAAGCTTTTTTAAAATTTAAACCCAACGCAGAAATCGGCCGAAATGGGGTGTTTTGCAATTGGATTTATTGATAAAATTTATATTAGTATGCATTTTTCTACTCTCGCACTGTGTCTCTGACAACAAACAGAATTACCTTGACACATAAGAGTTACAAACTTATAATCTACTAAAAATTATTAAGATATTTTGATTGTATGCTATAATTTTATGATTAATACATTTTAGTCTTTTTAAGAGAGGTAAGTGATGTGACCATAAAATCTTACAAATCTCCGGTTATTCTCCTTGCTGCTATAAGCTTTTTCTTATGCACTAATAATTATTTCGTGTTTCAATACCAAAATCGGTTCTCTCAGTTTGCGCAAGATGTCACATTTAAGTTTATGGCGACAGCGAAGGCCAATTATTCTGTTGTAACCATGCCCAAAAAAGGTAAACAACTTATCCATATGGCGGTGCTCAAACAACAGCCGGCACCGACTTCTTTTCTTGCCTTGGGTCCGGCCTTCAACGGAATAGATCAATTCAAAATCATACAATATGTCCATCCTTTTTCTGCCAGGGCTCCTCCAACTCAATCCTGATAAATATTGAAGATTTGCCTCATCATAAAATACCTTCTCAAGAGGAACGGTATGGAATGGTGTGTTTTGACTTGTTACCTTGCAAGAATTGGTGAGGGCAATAAAGTCTAACTCTGGGTGCTTTTGGGGTTGTTCATAGCCGTTATTTAATGGCTTAACGGTAAAAAGACCACAATTCTATCACAAAAAAAATGGAGGGAGAGCAATGGGCTGGTTTTCAAAGAAGGAAAAAACAGTTGAAGAAATTATCGAGAATTTCAAATTAGAAAATTATTTGATTGTATCAATAATCGCTACTAACATATTAACAAAAAAGGGTGTTTTTAAAAATAATTTAGATAACAAAGTATTGGGGCAAATGACAAAAGAGATGAGTGAAAAGGTAGATGAAATATTGCGTCGTAAGATTTACGATGCAATAAAAGAAACAAGAAGCCTCAGAAAAGTTGATATGACAAAAATAAGAGAAGAGACTGAGGAAGAGCTGATAAAAACTCCTTTCTCCCTATCAGCAGCAGCTTGAAAATATCATAAAACCCCGGTACAAAACATTTACCGGTAAAGGGCCAGTCGGGTATGGTTGAAAAGCCGGCTGGCCTGACGCCTATATTTCAAAAGTAAGGGATCAAGCAAGAAACCGGTTCAAATAGCTGCCTATTGCTCAAAATCAATTGGAGTTTGATGCGTTTATTTTGAATTCGAGTAATCGGAAGAAGGATTTTACCGGAAGTGCTGATTTTATATTATCAGAAGCGGAACAAGTAATCATAAGATCATAAAAATACAAACTCATACCGACACTTGTGTCAGAAATGTGTAAGCTAAATATTTATTTTTATAACTATGCTGTTATGTTTTCTGCCATATGCAGCAAACGCTCATGATCAAAAAGTCCTTTGATGAGATATTCGGGTATTCCTGTCAGGCCAACCTGGGCTCCCGCCAATGCACCGGTCAGGGCAGCACGAGCCATATTGTTCCCTCCGCCGTTTAAAGCTGACATAACAGATTTGTAAAAATCATTTTCAAAACGTGAGGCAAAATAGTAAGCGGCAGGTAACATAAATCCCAAGGTGCAGGCCAGACCGAAAAGACTGCATGCCGCCGGAGCCGGTTCTATTTTAATGCCGGGGTCATTGGCCGCTTTATAGGACCATGAAGGCTGAAGCAAGGCATCAGTAAAGGATATTTCCAATTTTCCATTACTATCCGGCATTTCAATTACCATTGGGATATTGTTTTTTGAGATTTTCTTGAAAACAGCTTTTGATATATGTTCCGGATTACTGCCATCAATAAGACAGCTGATAATCAAACCGAAAGCTGCGGATTGACCCGTAATGAAAGGGTCGCGGTGAGTCAGAAGAATATTTGATAGTAAAGCATCCATAAGGTTTTTAATATCTCTGTAATAGCGGGCAGCCAGGACAGGCGTCCTGATTGCCGCTTCCGCTGTATCTCCAAAACTCCCGGCTTCCGGCCAGCCCAGTCCTTTTTTCTGTCTGGCATTCCATACATCCCGCATTGCCTTATCCGTGTATCGGCCGCTTTGAGGAGTACCATCCAGTGTTTCAAGAAGAGTGTCGAGCCGATTTGTAAAATCCGATTCCCTGTATTCGCCACAGTCAAACACGGATTCCAGCAAAATTGTCACAACCTGGCCGGTTTGAGAATTCTCACCTGCTTCCAAACCTGCATGGTATCTGTTTTTTTTAGGTTTTGTATAATTGTCTATCCATTCTCCGTAGTCCTTCTTTAGTTGATCAAGATCATAATACCAGTGGGGTCCCACTCCAAGCGCATCACCGATCAGAGAACCCATTATTGCTCCCATAGCCCGATTCTGATTATCATCCATATCTTTGGTCCTTATTGCTTAAAGGTTGTTTGTTTTATCTATTAAATACATAAAGCATTTTTTAGACACATTTATAGAATGTGCTTAAATTATAAACCTATCTATCAAAAAGAAAATAAATATTTGCTTTTATAAGTTTATCGAGACGTATTAGAATCTTGCTTATGGCAGTTGATTATAGATTCAGTTGCCTGGGAAGCGATATCATTCTTAACTCTGATTGCTACTATTTAAGCCGAGCATTATTATAAATTGAAAAAGTAAAATATGATTTCCCCATAAAACTGCAGGAGCAAACAAACGAGACACAGGGGTCAGAGGTGTTGTTAGAAATTAAATATCATAGACTTTCCTATTGGATATGATATTTTCCACAAATATGGGTTTTACCTTTAAATGGCAGAAGCCACCGGTATAAACCCAATCCACTTCATTGATTAAAAATAAAAATATGAGGAGATTTTAGCAATGGCACTGCAAGTAAAGCATAGTCAACTGGATATAAAAATTAATGATTTTGATTCCGACAGCAGAGTTTGCATGAAGATCAATCCAAATTCTGAAGAAATTATTGAATTCAACAAAAAGCATAAAACGAGATATCTGAAAATATCCACATCCCTGATTGGAGAAGACAGCCCCTTTCTTTCCGACTTTTCAGCTAATTTTGCCGATAAAAATCAGAGTCTTTACAGATATGATTGGATATTTGGCTTATCATGCTTACCGGTTGAGGGAAAAAATACATTCTGGGACTGGAAAGCTGCTTTAAGAGATAACAATTCTTTAAAAATTCAGTTTCTTTTTGATTTAAATAAAAGCAACTTATGTGCAAATGATTTATCCGCTCACCTGTTATGTTTATATCCTTCAAAAGATATAAGTTCATGGTTCGACAAACATTCGAAAAGCATTTCAAGCGGGCTTGATTCTCTTGCGGAAACCACTGAAGACTATAGTAAAACGGCAAGCGATGTGTTTAGGATATCAAATATTTTAACAAATTTTATCTCATCGGACGACAATGGGAAGAATTGGTATTTATATAGATTTCTTGATCAAAACAGCGGCGCTCTTGGTCTTGAATGGCACATAACCAAAAAAGTTATAGATCAGTTTGGACCTCTGTTGAGAGGTTCATTAATCGTTAGTTTTCATGGTCAAACCAATAAAGATCAAAAAAACGACACAATAAAATTGGCTGTAAGACCGGAATTAGGGTTTAATGAACAAGATGACATGTGCTATGTAAGCCCGCATTACAATATAAAAGAAGAACAGTTTATTGATATTAAACCGAAACAGAAATAACACGGATGAGAACCTGTAAGGAAGGCTCATAATCCTATTTATAATTTGGACTGGATAAAATTTTCATAGAGACATATAAAATCCTTCGATTCTTTGGATAATATTGTATTCTGTTATATCTTTCGCTGGTGATTATATTGGTTATAATGGCTACGCTGAATCCATTAATGAAATTTATCAAATTTGAAATATCTTGACATAAACATAATTAAAAAATATTTAAAAAGTTTGCATTTGAAATATTTGGGAACATAAACTTGTAATAGTCTGATTTGAAACAGATTATTATCTAATTATCCCGGTTGTTTTGTAGCAGTTGGTGAATATGGATATCCTGCTTGAGGGAATTGTTGTAATAGTTGGAAATTACGGCAGTGGAAAAACCGAAATTTCTATAAATCTTGCGGTTAACAGAAAACTTGCCGGGATAGATGTAGGTATTGCTGATATTGACCTTGTAAACCCTTATTTTCGGACACGTGAAGCAAGAAAGCAGCTTACTAAGCTTGGTATCGAAGTGGTTTTGCCCCCGGAAAAATATCTTCAGGCCGATCTTGCCATATTAGCTCCTGCTGTTTCTGGACTTATAAGAAAGCCTCGACAGCTTACAATATTGGATGTCGGAGGAGATAAAACAGGAGCTACCGTTCTTGCAGCTCTTGGAGATGCTTTTAAGGGACGGAACTATCGTGTATTGCAGGTTATAAATCCTTACAGGCCTTTTACTGATACTTTGAAAGGATGTTTGGAAGTAAAAGAAGGAATAGAAAAAGTTTCCGGGATGCGCATAAGTGGTATAATTGGTAATGCGAATCTCATTTATGATACTAGTATTGATACAATATATGATGGGTATGAATTTGTATCCATGATTTCGGATAAAACCGGGCTTTTGCTGGAATTTATAACAATTCCTTCATCGCTTTCGGACAAAGTGGATATGAAAAAAATTTCATGCCCGGTTTTAACTTTAAGAAGGCAGCTTGTTCCACCGTGGATAAAAATTGATTCGCTGTAAAAGCTGAAAATTTGCCTGCCTTCTTTTTTTATATTTTTCAAACAAGGCCTGGAGTTTTTAGTCCGATTCTGTTGTCGGACCTGATAGTCCATTAAATTATCGGATTTAAAACAGGCGGCTTATAGTCAGTTAGGGAGTTTGCATGGCTTATAAACATTATATTGATTTAAACAAATGCAAGGGATGCGGTTTGTGTGTGGATGTGTGTCCGAAAAATGTTCTTGAAATTTCGACTGATGTGAATGAAAAAGGTTATTTTCCTGCTTTTCAGGCTCGCCCTGAGAACTGCGTTTTTTGTTCGACTTGCTGTATTATGTGCCCTGATGTGGCCATCAGTATAACTGAAACCAAAGATGACACCAACATAGTATGAAATAAACGGGAGAAAGAACATGGGAAAAATTTTAATGAAGGGAAATGAAGCAATAGGTGAAGCTGCAATAAGAGCGGGTTGCCTGAACTATTTTGCCTATCCCATTACTCCTCAGTCTGAAGTTTCGGAGTATCTTTCACACCGCATGCCGGAAGCCGGTGGTGTCTTTTTGCAGGGTGAGAGCGAAGTTGCCGTAGGATACATGGTCTTTGGTGCAGCAGCCTGTGGTGAACGCGTATTTACGACATCTTCGAGTCCGGGAATCAGTTTGATGAGTGAAGCGATAAGCTATATTGCAGGTGCGCAATGTCCTGCGGTATTTGTGAATATTATGAGGGGTGGACCGGGATTAGGCGGAATTCTTCCGTCTCAGGCCGATTATTTTCAGGCAACAAAGGGAGGCGGTCATGGAGATTACAGGTTGCTTGTTATGGCGCCGGCCAGTGTTCAGGAAGCAGTCGAGATGGTAATGATGGCTTTTCCTCTGGCGGAGAAATACAGAAATCCTGTTATGATTTTGGGTGACGGGCTTATCGGACAGATGATGGAACCGGTGGAATTTCCTGAAAACTTAAAGTCAGAGCCCAGCAATAAGGATGACTGGGCCACAACCGGAATGGATAAAAGAAAGAGTAAAAAGAAAAATATTGTTAAATCACTTTTTTTGGATCCGGTTGTGCTGAATAATAACAACCTTACCCTTAAAGAAAAATATAATCGCATGAAACGTGAAGACGTCATGTGGGAATCATACAATACGGAAAATGATTACAGGTTGCTTATTGTAAGCTATGGAACAATGAGCAGGGTCTGTAAAACGGCTGTTGACAATCTGAAAGGCGAAGGAATCGAGGTAGGCATGATAAGGCCTAAAACATTATTTCCTTTTCCGGAAAAAGCCGTTTTGGAAGCTGCATCCAAAAAAGGCTGTGAAATGGCTTTAAGTATTGAGATGAGCATGGGGCAGATGGTTGAAGATGTTGAAAGAAGTGTTCGTGGAAGGTGTCCTGTCGAATGGTACGGAAGCTGTGGTGGCAATGTGCCTACACCTGAAGAAATAATGGATGTTGTCAGGTCATATCTTTCATAACAGATATCAATTTGATACCTTGCCCGATTACTCTATGCATGAAGTTATTATAACAAGGAGTAAAATTTAACTAATGGGAAAAACATATATAAGACCGGATTGCCTTTCTGATGAGATTACTCATTATTGTCCCGGCTGTACTCATGGGGTTGCTCACAGGCTTGTAGCTGAAGTGATTGATGAGCTTGGCATTGCTGGAAAAACGGTCGGTATTGCACCTGTGGGATGTGCAGTAATGGCTTATAATTATTTTACATTTGACTTTCAGGAAGCAGCTCATGGCCGTGCTCCGGCAATGGCGACCGGAATAAAAAGGGTTCGCCCTGATCTTGTGGTTTTTACTTATCAGGGCGATGGCGATCTTGCGAGCATCGGTATGGGTGAAATCATTCATGCTGCAAACAGGGGGGAGAAATTTACCACCATATTTATAAACAACGCGGTTTACGGGATGACCGGCGGCCAGATGGCGCCCACAACCATGCCTGGCCAGCGAACAACTACTTCTCCTTTTGGCCGCAATGTTGAAGATGTCGGTATGCCAATAAAAGTTGCAGAATTGCTTTCAGCTCTTCAGACTCCGGCTTATATTACAAGGCAATCCGTCATAAAGCCAAAGTATATTGTAAAAGCAAAGAAAGCGATCAAAACAGCTTTTGAATATCAGCTTGAGCGCAGGTGTTTCAGCTTTGTAGAACTTATCAGCACATGTCCTACCAACTGGGGGCTTACCCCTGTTGATGCTGTTAAATGGGCAGAGGAAACTCTTCTTCCCTATTATCCGATAGGTGAATACAAAACTCCGGTAAAAGCGGAAGGAGGAAATTAATGCAACGTGAAGTAATGTTTGCCGGATTCGGAGGACAGGGTATTCTTTTTTCCGCAAAGATTCTTGCCGAAGCTGCCATGGAAGAAGGTTATGAAGTTGTCTGGATTCCTTCGTATGGACCGGAAATGAGGGGCGGAACGGCATATTGCATGGTTGTGATAAGTGACAAACCGATAGCTTCTCCGATTGTGGGAAATCCTTTGCACTTGGTTGCCATGAACCGGCCTTCGCTTGAAAAATTCGCACCTGTTGTTAAACCGGGTGGTGTAATTATGATAAACAGTTCACTCATTCAAATTGATTCTGGCCGCAAGGATGTTGATGAAATAAAGGTTGCCGTATCGGATATTGCAAAAGATATAGGAAGTATGAAAGCTGCAAATATTGTTGCTCTGGGAGCATTTGTCGCCCGCAGCAAGATAGTGGATTTTGAGATATTAAAAAAGTGCGTCAAAGCCGAATTTTCAAGCAAAGAGAAACTGATACCTCTTAACATGCAGGCTCTTGAAAGCGGTAGACTGGCAGCTTTGAATCAGTAATGGTAGCAAAAGACAGGAAAACAGATATGAAACTTAAAGTTCCGGAACATATTCTTTCCATAAAACCGTATGTTCCCGGAAAGCCTATTGAAGAGCTTGAAAGAGAATACGGGATTTCCGGGTCTATAAAATTGGCTTCAAACGAGAATCCTCTCGGGCCATCTCCTATGGCTGTTAAGGCTGTTGAGAAAGTGCTTTCGGGACTAAACCGTTATCCGGACGGAAGCGGGCGTGAACTTGTAATCAGGCTTTCTAAGCATCTTAAAGTTTCATATAACAATATCGTTTTGGGAAACGGCTCTGATGAAATAATAGAAATGCTTACTACGGCATTTATTTTGCCGGGAGATGAAGTGATAATCCCCGTGCCGTCTTTTTTAATGTATGAAATATCGGCAAAGAGTTCAGGCGCAAAACTTTTGTTTATTCCCTTAAAATCTCTTTCAATCGACCTTGATGCCGTAGCCGAAGCTATTACGGATAAAACACGCTTAATTTTTTTATGCAATCCCAATAATCCGACAGGAACAGTCATTTCCAAAAAGAGCTTTGATGAATTTATCGAAAAAGTCCCGGAGCATGTAATCGTTGTTATGGATGAGGCTTATATAGAATTTATCCGTGATAAAGATTGCGCAAGAGGTATGGATTATATTGATTCTAATGTTGTTACGCTTCGTACCTTTTCAAAAATATACGGTTTGGCAGGACTAAGAATAGGCTATGGCATAATGTCCGAATACATTGCAGGCATTTTAAACAGAATAAGGCCTCCTTTTAATGCAAGCTCTCTTGCTCAGGCCGGCGCTGCTGCAGCACTTGACGATAAAGATTTTTTTAACAAAACAATAAGGCTGGTTCATGATGAACTGGATTTTATGTATGAGTCTTTAGACAAAATCGGGATCGGATTTTTTCCCACTCAATCAAATTTTTTCTTGATTGATGTAAAAAAGAGCGCAGATGATGTATTTGAAAACATGCTGAAAATTGGAGTGATTGTAAGATCAATGATTTCATATGGATATCCGGAATATATCAGGGTCAGTATCGGTCTGCATGAAGAAAATATCCGTTTTATAAATGCCCTTGAAAAGGTGCTGTCATGAATAAGAATACAAAACTTCTTCTTATAACCATAGATGGTCCCGCAGGTGCGGGCAAAACCACGGTAAGCAAGATATTGGCAGAACGCCTCGGATATAAATATATCGATACAGGCGCTCTTTACCGGGGCGTTGCTTACGAGGCAAAAAAAAGCAACATCAGTTCTGATGATGATGCAGGACTTGAAAAACTTTGTGCAACTCTTTGCCTTGAGTTTATAAGAAATGAGAACGGCCTCCGCCTTTTTTCAAATCAGATTGACATATCAGATGAAATCAGGACTCCTGAGATGTCTATGCTTGCCTCTGCTGTTTCTGCAAGAAAGGCGGTTAGGGAATACCTTCTTTCCCGGCAGAAAGAGCTTGGCAAAGGAAAAGGCGCGGTTTTTGAAGGACGCGATATGGGAACCGTTGTTTTTCCCCTGGCTGATGTAAAATTTTATTTGGATGCTTCTGTTAAAACAAGAGCTAAAAGACGATATAAGGAACTTATAGGGAAAAAAGACTCCCCAACTTTGGAGGAAATTGAAGATGATATAAAACATCGCGATGAAAACGACAAAAACAGGAAACTTGCCCCTCTGAAAGCAGCCGAAGATGCTATCATTATAGATTCGACTGAGCTCGGCATAGATGCTGTTGTGAACCACATGCTTTCTCATATTATAAACTGCTCATCCTGAATGAATCCAAACAACCTCTCTATCTCATCATTTGAACCCAGATTTTCATCATTCCATAATAAAGTTGAAAGTGAATCATTTTCAAAAAAGATTAAGGTTAACAAAAATTAAGATTGTTTTTTAAAATATAGTCTGATATCCTAAAAAGATTGTTAGTAGCTATCGCGGAATGCTGATAGTGATAAAATAGGCTAAGGGGGTATTTTTTATTAATGGAAAATCTGGTTAACTTTGATACAAACGAAGATCAAAAACAGGAAGACTTATCGGGTTCCGAAGCAGCAGATAATGATAAAATCCAAAAGATGGATTTTAAAGCCGACTCATCGGATGAAAAATTATCTGAATCCGGAACGAGCAGTGAAGAAAGCATGGAAAAGCTTATGGATATGTATGATGAAAGCTTTAAGCGTTTCCAGGAAGGTGAGGTTGTCAGCGGTAAAGTAATATCAATAGACAAGGATTATGTGTTGGTTGATATCGGCTATAAATCCGAGGGGCAGATAAAAATCCATGAGTTCAAGGATGAGAACGGGAACGGCAAGATTAATGTTACCCCGGGAGACACCGTGGAAGTTATGGTGGAGTGGTGGGATGACGAAGAAGAAAGGGTTATTCTGTCAAAAGAAAAGGCCGAAAAAGTCAAGGTATGGGATGACATAAAAAAAGCGCACGACAGTGATGGAACTACAGAAGGTGTAATATTAAGCCGGGTTAAAGGTGGCTTCTCAGTTGATATTGGGGTACAGGCTTTTCTGCCTGGTTCTCAGGCTGATTTGCGCCCTATCCGAAACCTTGATGAACTTGTAGGTAAAACATTTGCATTTAAAATATTAAAGTATAACCGGAAACGAAGCAACGTTGTTCTTTCCAGAAGAGCCATTCTTGAACAGGATCGTGATTCTAAAAGAACCGCTACTCTTTCTTCAATCACCGAAGGTAAGGTCTCTGAAGGGTTTGTTAAAAATATTACCGAATATGGGGTTTTTGTTGACCTTGGAGGTGTTGATGGCCTGCTTCATATTACTGATATCTCTTGGGGCAGAATTAAGCATCCTGCTGAGATGTTTGCAGTCGGAGACAAGATCCAGGTCAAAATTTTGAGTATAGATAAAGAGAAAGAAAGAGTATCCCTTGGGATGAAGCAACTCGTTGAGGATCCATGGATTAGTGCTTCGGAAAAATATCCTATTGGTGCGCGGGTTACCGGCAAAGTCGTCAGCCTCACAGATTATGGCGCTTTTGTTGAGCTTGAAGAAGGTATTGAAGGTCTTATCCATGTTTCGGAAATGTCATGGGCCCGAAAAATCCGTCACCCTTCCAAGATTTTTTCTGTGGGTGAAATGGTTGAATCGGTTGTTCTTGATATCAAACCTGAAAACAGGCGGATTTCTCTTGGCGTAAAGCAGGTTGTTCCGAATCCATGGGATATCATAAGTGAAAATTATCCGGTTGGAACCACTATTGAAGGTAAAGTAAAAAATATAACCGATTTCGGAATTTTTGTGGGTATTGATGAAGGTATTGATGGACTTATTCATATTTCCGATATTTCATGGACAAAGCGGATAAAGCATCCTTCGGAGCTCTATAAAAAAGGAGACGTTATACAGGCTGTGGTTCTGGCGATTGAAAAAGAAAATGAAAGATTTTCGTTGGGTATAAAGCAGCTTCAGAAAGATCCGTGGGAAACAGTGAGCACACGTTATGCGGTAGGAAAAGAGATTGTTGGAACCATAACAAATGTAACGGATTTCGGTATATTTGTCGAGCTTGAAGAAGGAATAGAGGGGCTTGTTCATGTTTCCGAAATCAGTAAGGAAAAGATTAAAACTCCTGTAGGAAAATATAATGTCGGAGATGGGATTACCGCTAAAGTTATGAACATAAACAGTGCTGAGCGGAGAATCGGCCTTTCCATTAAACGTTTGCAAATGGAAAATGACCAGAACCTTCTCACGGATTACATAAATAACATGAAACCTGCAACTTCCGCTTTTGGAGAGATTTTACGAGAAAATCTTCAGGAAAAGTTGAACGGGGAATAATCATTTATAAAAGAAGCAGCCGGTAATCCGGCTGCTTCTTTTTATAAACAACCTCAGGTAAGTAATTAAAAGATAATGTTTTCACGAAGACATCCATTCCTATTTTCTGTTTTAGTATTTTCTTCCATCTTTTTTGCTACTATTCTTGGTGTTTCCATTCTGGTTTTTCTTGGAACACGTGATCCGGATTTTAATATGGGAGAAAAGGTCGGAGTTGTTGAGATATCCGGTATAATTACAGAATCTAAGGAAATAATTCGTAATATCAAGAAATACCGCGAGGACGATTCGATAAAAGCCATTATTTTAAGAATTGACTCTCCCGGCGGAGCTGTAGGCCCATCGCAGGAAATATTCCGTGAAACCAGAAAAACAATCGGAATAAAGAAAATTATAGCTTCAATGGGAACTGCAGCAGCATCGGGAGGATATTATATCGCTGCAGGTACTAATGGTATAATGGCTAATCCCGGTACAATAACCGGCAGCATAGGAGTGATTATTGGTTTTACCAATTTTGAAGAAATTCTGCAAAAGATTGGTCTGTACTCTGTTGTTGTTAAGAGCGGTGAGTATAAAGATATAGGATCGCCTGTGCGTAAGATGACGGAAAAAGAAAAGAAACTGCTCCAGACTTTTGTAGATAACACGCACATGCAGTTTGTAGATGCTGTTTCCAAAGGGCGCAACATGGATATTGCCAAAGTTAAAGCTATTGCAGATGGGCGGATTTTTACCGGTGAAATGGCTAAAAATCTTGGTCTTGTCGACCGTCTTGGCAATCTTGAGGATGCTATAGAATGGGCAGGCAGGTTAGGAGGAATTAAAGGGAAAATATCCGCGGTATATTCAAAAAAATCAGATAGCTCATTTTTGGATTATTTCGTTGAATCTTCCGCAAAAAAGATAGTCAGCCATGTTGTTAATCCGGAATTTTATTCAGGCTATATTCTAAAACCCCCCCTTTAAGTCAAAATAAAACACAAAAAATGATTGTTGCAGATATATAATTATATTGTTACAAAATCTTGTTCGGAATTACGCACACCCTTTGATCGGTTGCCCTGCTTCATGGTGCTTTCAAAAAAAGAGAGTTTAAAGCGGGGTTGAAAAAGGGTGGAGGATTAACCAATAAAAAAAAAGGGAGAATTTTAAATGTCTTATCTTACAATGAAAGAACTGCTGGAAGCCGGTGTTCATTTCGGTCATCAGACAAAACGGTGGAACCCCAAGATGAAGCAATATATCTTCGGTGCGAGAAACGGTATTTATATCATTGATCTTCAAAAAACAGTCCGGATGTTCAAGTCCGCATACGATTTTATACAGGATACTGTTGCAAACGGCAAATCGGTTCTTTTTGTTGGTACCAAAAAACAGGCTAAAGAGGCGATTTATGAAGAGGCAAATCGCTGTGAGATGTTTTATGTGCACAACAGGTGGCTTGGTGGAATGCTTACAAATTTCCAGACGATAAAGCAGGGAATCGACCGGCTTAATTATCTTAATTCAATACAAAATGATGGTTCAATTAATTTATTCCCGAAAAAAGAGAGATTAAAACATGAAAAAGAGAGGAAGAAACTTGACAGTACGTTAGGTGGTATTCGCATCATGAATGCCCTTCCGGGAGCAATATTTATTGTTGACCCTAAACACGAAGCTATAGCAATCCGGGAAGGCAAGCGTTTAAGAATTCCTATTGTCTCAATTGTTGATACAAACTGTGATCCTGATGATGTCGATTATATTATTCCCGGCAATGATGATGCAATACGCTCAATCAGGCTTATTTCATCCAGAATAGCCACTGCATGTATAGAAGGCAAAAAACGGCTGGAAGAAAAGAAACAGGCGGAATCCGATAAGGATGTTGAAGAAGTTATAGAAACCGAGGAAGTTGCTTCCGAATTAAAACCGGGTGAACGAAAAGTGATCTCGAATGGTTCTGACGGGCCGGTTATTGAAATCATAAAGAGAGCGACGCCGGAAACTGCCAAGGATATTGAAAGCGAAGGATAAGCTATCAGTTTTAAGGCAAAAACAATTAAAGATAGCTGCATGTTTTGTTGTGCTTTAGTAAAAAACATAAAATACGATAAGAAGGGCCTGCCATCAAATGCTTGTTGCTGTTTGATCAGCAGTGTCCTTCAAAATATAAATAACGGGAGATAAGTAAGATGGGATCAATCAGTGCAGAAGCTGTAAAACAACTCCGGGAAAAAACCGGGGCTGGTATTATGGATTGTAAGGAGGCTCTTTCCGTATGTGAAGGGGATTTAGATAAGGCAATAGATCAATTAAGGAAAAAAGGTCTTGCCACAGCAGCTAAAAGAGCCGGAAGGGCTATGACGGAAGGAACGGTTCAATCTTATATCCATATGGGCGGAAAGCTCGGTGTGCTTGTTGAAATTAACTGTGAAACCGATTTCGTTTCAAAAAATGATAATTTTAAAGACTTTACAAAAAATATAGCAATGCATATTGCTGCGGCTAATCCTGTCAGTATACGGCGGGAAGAAGTGCCGCAAGAACTTATTGAAAGGGAAATGGCAATATATCGCGCTCAGGCTGAAGACTTGGGAAAACCTGAAAAAATGATTGATAAGATAGCGGAAGGAAAGCTTGAAAAATTTTTTAAAGATAATTGTTTGATGAATCAGCCTTATGTCCGTGATCCTGGCATAACCATTTCAGACTTGCTTAGTGAGTTGATTGCTAAAACAGGAGAAAATATTATAATCAAGCGTTTTATAAGATTCCAGATCGGAGAATAGTAAACATTGAAACCTCCACAATACAAAAGAGTTCTTCTGAAGTTAAGTGGTGAAGCTCTGATGGGGGATCAGGGTTTCGGTATAAGTTCCGATGTTATCAAGTATGTTGCCGAAGAGATCAGGTCAATATTTGATCTTGGAATCCAGATAGCAATAGTTGTTGGAGGAGGAAATATCTTTCGTGGTATTGCTGCAAGCTCGTTTGGAATGGATCGTACATCTGCGGATCATATGGGGATGCTTGCAACTGTTATAAACAGTCTTGCTTTACAGGATGCACTTGAAAAGAAAGATGTCCCGACACGTATTCAGACTGCGATCACGATACACGAAGTAGCCGAACCATACATACTGAGGAAAGCCATCCGTCACCTTGAAAAAGGGCGTGTTGTTATTTTTGCTGCAGGGACCGGCAATCCGTATTTTACTACTGATACCGCCGCAGTTTTAAGGGCACAGGAAATACATGCTGAGATTCTGCTTAAAGCAACAAAGGTTAACGGCTTATACGATTCAGATCCGGTCATTAACAAGGATGCCGGGTTTTTAAAAAATGTAACATACATGGAAGTACTTGAAAAACAGCTTAAAGTGATGGATATGACAGCTATATCTCTTGCTATGGATAATCACCTGCCGCTTGCTATTTTTAACCTCAGAGATAAAGGGAATATAGAAAAGGTTATATGCGGTGAGGATATCGGCACAAGGATTTTTAATTAAAAGGTATTAAATTTATTTACGTTTAAAGCACAGTTCTGTTACTCAATAAATAAGGAGAATCCCATGATTGAGTTATTATTCCAAGAAGTAAGGGAGAATATGGGCAAGTCGATAGCTGCCCTTCAGAATGAACTAAAGAGAGTAAGAACCGGGCGTGCTTCACTGTCAATTCTTGATGGTATCAGAGTTGATTACTATGGGACTCTTACACCGCTTAATCAGATTGCCTCTCTTTCCGTTCCCGAGAGCCGCTTAATTACCGTTCAGCCCTGGGATGTTTCTGCCATTAAAGAAATTGAAAAGGCCATATTGAAATCCGATCTTGGATTAACTCCTTCAAGTGACGGCAAAATTATTCGTATATCGATTCCACCACTTACGGAAGACAGAAGAAAAAAGCTGGTTAAGGTTGTGCATAAAATGTGCGAAGATTATAAAATTGCTGTCCGTAATATAAGGCGTGATTCGAATGAATCTATTAAGGGTTTTAAGAAAGATGGTGATTTAGCGGAAGATGCTGCCTTTAAGGCACAGGATAGCATACAAAAAATAACTGATGAACACATAAAGCTTATCGACGGTATATATAAAGAAAAAGAAAAGGAGATCCTTGAATTCTAGGTCTTTACCCGGTTTATACGGTCTTGACTCTTTAAATCTTCCCAAACATATTGCTATAATAATGGATGGTAATGGGCGATGGGCTGAAAAGCGCCTGATGAACAGAATTAAAGGGCATGAAGCAGGATCCGGAGCCGTAAGAACGATAGTGAGAGCCTGTCGTGAGATCGGTATTTCCGTTTTAACTCTCTATGCATTTTCAACGGAAAACTGGCAGCGTCCTAAAATTGAGATTTCCGCACTGATGGTACTGCTTAATAAATTTCTTGAATCTGAAAAAAATGAGATGATGGAAAACGATATTCGTTTAAATGCAATCGGGCAGGTAGATAAGCTACCTGAAAATGTTCGTAAAACATTAAACAGGACTATGGATTTAACCGGAAAAAATAAAGGAATGCTTCTTAACCTTGCTTTAAGTTATGGCGGAAGAACCGAAATAGTAGATATGGTTAAAATAATTTCACAAAAGGTTAAAGACAGTAAAATTGATCCGGATTTGATAACTGATGAGTTTGTAGCAGACCACCTTTATACTGCCGGCATGCCTTATCCCGATCTGCTGATAAGAACCAGCGGTGAAATGAGAATCAGTAATTTTCTGCTCTGGCAGATTGCTTACAGTGAAATATTTATTACCGATACCTTATGGCCTGATTTTGGGAAAGAAGAATTAATTAAAATCATTTATGATTTTCAGAATCGCGAACGCAGGTTTGGTAATGTCGGGTAGTTGATGTTTTTATAGGATATATGCATGCATTTAAAGCGTTGGATTACAGGCCTTACAGCGCTTCCCTTTCTTATATTGCTTATAAGTAAAGGCGGAAGTCTGGTTTTCGCCATTTTTATAAGCATTGTGTCAATCATTGCACTTTCTGAATATTATTCGATAATACTCCATCCGGAAAAAAGTTCGGGTATGAATAATGTGTTGCCACTGCTATCCTGTTTTGTCGGGCTGATCATTATATTTGTTGCTTACAGAGATATGCCGGATTTGATGCCTGCTTTGGTTGTATTTAATCTGCTGGTTTCAGGTTTTATCTCTCTTTTTAAATTTAAGATCAATAAAGATGTTATATGGCTGGTGTCAAAACAGCTTATGGGTCTTATATACATTCCCCTTTTTCTTTCATATCTTGTATTAATCAGAAACGGTAGTAATGGAATTTTCTGGATTTATTTCTTACTGATAATTATTTTTGCCGGAGATACCGGAGCTTTTTATACAGGTTCTTATTTTGGAAAACATAAACTTTGTCCTTCGGTCAGTCCGGGAAAAACAATAGAAGGATCATTAGGAGGTTTGGGAGCAAGTCTTATGGCAGGGGCTTTATTTAAATATTTTTTTCTGCCTTCCTACTCATGGTGGGTTTCTATTCTTTTATTTATTTGCGTCGGAATTGCCGGGCAGATCGGGGATCTTTTTGAATCGGAACTGAAACGATCAGCCGGCATTAAGGATTCAGGCTCAATATTGCCGGGCCACGGTGGAATCCTCGATCGTATTGATGCTCTGTTGTTTGCCATCCCGGTTGCCTGGTTTTTTAAACAATATCTTTTTTAATAAAAAACGCCTAAAAGATACCAGCAGGTTTAACATAATGAAGTCTTTATCAATCTTGGGTTCCACAGGTTCAATAGGTAAAAATACTTTAAAAATAGTCGAAATGTTTGGGGATAAATTTCGAATAAGAGCGCTTGCGGCAAAAAACAATGTATTGTTACTTGCTCAGCAAATTAAAATATTTATGCCTGATATTGCCGTGGTTTTTGACGAACAAAGCGCCGTTGAGCTTAAAAGTATTACTTCAGGCACTGATGTAAAAATTCTTTATGGAAATGAGGGGTACAAGGCAGCTGCATCCTGGGATCAGGTCGATATGGTGGTTGCAGCAATGGTTGGTTCCGCCGGGCTTTTGCCGGTGCTGGCCGCAATTGATGCAGGTAAAGATATTGCTCTTGCCAACAAGGAAACGCTTGTTATGGCGGGTGACATTGTTATGAAGAAAGCCAGAGAAAAAGGAGTCAAGATTCTTCCCATAGACAGTGAGCATAGCGCAATTTTCCAGTGTCTTTCCGGTCAACGCAGACAAGATATGGATAAGATAATGCTTACGGCTTCGGGAGGACCTTTTTTTAATCTTGCCGCCAGCCGGTTTGATAAAATAAAACCGGAGGATGCGACAAACCACCCGGTGTGGCAAATGGGGGAAAAAATCAGCATCGATTCTGCTACAATGATGAACAAAGGTCTTGAGGTTATTGAAGCCAAGCATCTTTTCGAAGTTTCTGTTGATAATATCGAAGTACTTATTCATCCTCAAAGCATAGTCCATTCAATGGTGTCCTTTAAAGACGGAACTGTTATTGCTCAAATGGGTATACCGGATATGAAGGGTGCAATAGCATATGCATTGTCATATCCAAAACGGCTTTCCATAGGACAGGCTGTTCCTGATTTTAATTCTATAGGCTCTCTTGAATTTAAAAAACCGGATACTGAAAAATTTCCATGTATTGATCTTGCTTTTTATGCAGGAAAAACCGGAGGAACTCTTCCGGCTGTAATGAATGCGGCAAATGAAATAGCAGTGGAAGCTTTTTTGAACCGAAAAATATCCTTTATATACATTCCGGAAGTAATAAGAAAAACTATGGAAAAGCACTTTGTTATTGCAAATCCGATGCTATCTGATATCCTCGATGCAGATTTCTGGGCTCGCAATATTGCTGCGGAGTTAATAAGCGGTTAAGATTTTTTCATGGAACATGATATCAGATGAGAAATGTATGAAAGCAATAAAAAAATTAACAGAACGAGCCACTTTCAAAACGTTTCAGTTTGGTCAAGGTCAAGGCGGGCGAAAATTTTAACCACAGGAATACATTTAGTATTTTGAGGATAGCGCTATGCTTCACTGCGTGCAAAATTTGAGCCCAACGCAGAGATCGGCCTAAATGGGACGTTTTGAAACTGGCTCAGAACATTTAATATCGAGTTAGGAGCGGACCTCACAGTGTCTGCCCCGTTTGAGGTAAACCACAAAGGTTTGTAATTTATAATTTATGAGCACGGATATTATAGCATTTATTATTGTACTTGGAGTACTGATTTTCTTCCATGAGCTGGGGCATTTTCTTGTAGCCAGATTATTTGGGGTTGGTGTCGAAAAATTTTCTCTTGGATTCGGCCCAAGGCTTTTCGGGAAAAAAATCGGTATTACGGATTACTGTATTTCAGCAGTACCTCTTGGCGGGTATGTTAAAATGATTGGTGAAGAAGTGGATTCAGAGGTTGACCCGGCGGATATACACCTTTCATTTAACCATAAGCATGTCTTAAAGAAAATATTGATTGTTGCGGCAGGCCCAGTTTTTAATCTGCTTCTTGCCGTAATAATATTTTTAATAATATTTTTAATATCAGGCATATTCATTTTCAAGCCGGTTGTCGGAAATGTTGAAAAGGACTCCCCGGCCCGGATAGCAGGGCTTGAAAAAGGAGATCTTATTGTTTCTATTAACGAAACAGCAGTATCAAGCTGGGAGAATATGGCCGAATTTATATCGGGGAGCAATGGGAAAAAGCTGGCCTTCTCTATTAAAAGAAATGGTGATGTTTTAAAACTTGATATTGTACCTGAACTCAAGATAACGAAAAACATATTCGGAGAAGATACAAATCGCTATGCAATAGGAATTACTTCTGCGGGCGAGTATTACGCAAAAAAGTTGAATCCGGTTGAAGCTTTATTTGAAAGCATAAGGCAGACATACAGGATTGTTGACCTGACTGTTATGAGTGTTGTTAAGCTCATACAGGGAACCCTTTCGGCAAAAACCCTTGGCGGCCCTATAATGATAGCGGAAATGGCCGGGCAACAGGCAAGAGAAGGAGCAGCCAATTTTGTATTTTTTATCTCTCTTATCAGTATAAATCTTGCGGTGTTAAATTTTCTTCCGATACCGGTTTTGGACGGCGGGCATTTGCTTTTCTTTTTTATTGAGGCTCTAATAGGAAAACCGGTGAATACAAAGATCCGTGAAATAGCCCAGCAAGTTGGAATTTTTATACTTATTGTTCTCATGATCTTTGTTTTTTACAATGACATAACCAGATATTTTTTTAAAAGATAAGATAACATGCCGCATAGACTTGAGATTGCGTTAAAACCCGAAATGTTTGATGCAGAAGGCGAAGGTATTCGTTTAAAAGCAAAAAATTATTTTGGGATTGAATTTGTAAAAGTCCGCAGCGTTTCAATTATAACCATTGATGCCGCCTTAACTAAAGACGAACTGAACTTAATTCAGACCACAATTTTTACAAATCCTGTCACACAGATATCTTCATTTGCCCCTCTTCCCATTGATTTTGACTGGATAATATGGGTTGGTTACAAACCAGGTGTAAAAGATAATCCGGGCAGCACTGCGGTTGAAGCTATAGAAGATGTGATCGGATCAAAATTTTCCGGACCTCTTAAAAAAAAAGAAACGGTTTATACTTCTAAACGCTATTGTTTTCAAGGAAATAACCTTTCACGCATAAATATCGAAAAGATTGCCCGCGAGCTTCTGTCAAACGATATTATTCAGCAGACAAAAATTTATTCAAAAAGTGACTGGAGTGATTCGGAAGGAATCGGTTATATTATTCCAAAAGTTGTACTGAATCATGTTCCGACTGTTTCAACAATATCGATAAAAAGCGATGAAATTTTAAAACAGGTAAGTGACCGGAGAAACCTTGCTTTAAATCCTGATGATATTCCTGCAATCAGATCTTATTTTCTGAAAAAAGATGTTTTGGCTGCAAGGGCTTTGGAAGACTTGTCGGAGCCAACTGATATTGAGCTTGAATATATCAGCCAGGCAAGAAGTGATCATTGCAATCATAATACTTTTCGTGGGCTGTTTCACTGCTCAGACCTTGAGACAGGATATACGGAAATTGTTGATAATCTTTTTAAGACCTGTATTGAAAGTCCTGCTCTTTATCTTAAAGATAAAAAGCCATGGGTTGTGTCCGTATTGTGGGATAATGCCGGAGCCGGACTTTTCGATGAAGATAATTATTATGTTATAACCGGTGAAACTCATAATTCGCCTTCCAACATGGAGGCATATGGCGGAGCCATCACGGGCATTGTCGGAGTATATCGTGATCCTTTAGGAACCGGAAAAGGTTCAAAGCTTATTATGGGAAGTTACGGCTTTTGCGTAGGGCACAGGGATTATAATGGCCCGCTGATGCCGCATCTTCATCCGAGACGCCTTCTGGATGGTGTTATAGAAGGAGTAAGAGACGGCGGGAACAAAAGCGGGATTCCCACTCCATTCGGCCAGGTTCTTTTTCATCACGGCTATATGGGAAAATGCCTTGTGTTTGTTACAGCGTTAGGAATTATGCCGTCAAAGATTAAGGAAGAACCTGCCGAACAAAAGAAAACTTCTCCTGAAGACATAATTGTCATGTGCGGCGGAAGAGTGGGAAAAGACGGGATACACGGAGTCACAGCTTCATCGGAAGTATTTACCGAAAACACACCGGCAGGACATGTCCAGATAGGTGATCCCTATACACAAAAGAAAATGCACGATTTTTTGCTCGAAGCCCGTGATGAAGGCCTGATAACATTTATAACAGATAATGGAGGCGGCGGACTTTCATCATCCATAGGAGAATCAGCCAGAGATTCAAACGGCTGTGAAATAGAACTCGACAGGGTTCCTTTAAAATACGAAGGTCTGGACCAGTGGGAAATCTGGGTTTCGGAATCTCAGGAACGTATGACAGTTGCTGTAAAACCTGAGCATTTTGACAGGTTTCTTAAATTGTCTTCAAAACACGCAGTTGAAAGCACTGCAATAGGAAGATATACAGACTCAGGAAAACTTCATATCAAATATAATAATAAAACCTGCGCTTATATCGATATGGATTTGCTTTCAGCGGGATTTCCGCAGTGGGAATTTGAGGCTGTCTGGCAACCGCCTGCAATGCGCGGCCTTCATGAGCCTGTGATTACTGAGCCCAAAGATTATAACAAGCTTTTGCTGGACATCTTGTCCCGTCCGAATATATGTTCGAAGGAGTGGATCTGCCGGCAATATGATCATGAAGTCCAGGGCGGCAGTGTTATCAAACCGCTTGTGGGAAAAGAACGCGATGTTAACAGTGATGCAGTTGTAATAAGGCCTGTGCTTGGTTCGGAAAAAGGAATTGCTTTTTCACAGGCGCTTTTACCGGCATATTCGGCAATAGATGCTTACCATATGACGAGCTGTACTATTGATGAGGCTGTACGCCGTCTGATTTGCGTTGGCGGTAATATTGATCATATCGGAGGGGTGGATAATTTCTGCTGGCCCAATATTTTATATCATCCGGTTAATAATCCTGACGGAAAATTCAAGGCAGCCCAGCTTGTGCGTTCCTGCAAAGCTCTTGCAAAAATGTGTCTTTCATACGAGATACCGCTTTTATCCGGAAAAGACAGTATGTATGTAGACGGATACCTTTTGGGCGGATACGGCGAATCACACAAAATATCGGCTCTTGAAACAATGCAGTTTTCAGCGGTTTCTGTAATAAATGATATTAATAAGTGTATTACAATGGATTGTAAGATTCCCGGAGATCTTGTTTATGTGCTGGGTGAAACCCGAAATGAACTTGGCGCTTCGGAATATTATGAACATTTTGGTTATATCGGGTCAAACGCACCGAAAGTATTTCCAAATCAATTTATAAAACTTTACAGAGCACTTTGTGATGCCATTGAAAAAGGTCTTGTTGCTTCAGCTCATGGTATTTACCGTGGGGGCTTAGGTGTGCATCTTGCCATGGTTGCAATGGGAGGAGAGCTTGGTTTGAAGGCTGATCTTGCTTGCGTGCCGACCGATGGAGCTGACCGGGTTGATTCCATCCTTTTTTCGGAATCAGCCGGCAGGATTTTAGTAACTGTTGCACCTGAAAATAAAAATATTTTTGAGAATATTTTTGATGGGCTTATCTTTGCATGTATTGGAAAGATTACGGAAAACAGAGACTTTGTTTTAAATGGTCAAAATAATAAAAATATTGTTTCCATATCCGTTGATGCATTAAAAAAAGTATGGAAACAGCCTTTTGGAGACCTGATATGAGCAGGGTTAATGTGCTGGTACTTGCGGGATACGGCTTAAATTGCGATTATGAAACCTCATATGCTTTTGAACTTGCCGGGGCTACAGCTAAAAGGGTTCATATAAACAGCCTTATTGATGGAGATGTTAAACTGTCAGATTTTAATGTTCTGGTTTTTACAGGAGGATTCGGCTGGGGTGATGATCATGGAGCCGGGGTGGTACAAGCTGTTAAACTTGGAACAAAACTTGGCGATAAAATCCTTGATTTTATTAGAAGAGGAAATCTTGTCATAGGCATATGTAATGGATTTCAGGCGATAGTTAATCTGGGGCTTTTGCCCGGCTTTGACAATGACTATGCCACAAGATCTCTTGCTCTGACTTTCAATGACTGCGGAAACTTCAGAGACGGTTGGGTACACCTTAAAGTAAACAATTTATCCCCCTGTGTATTTACTAAAGGGTTAAAAAATATCGAACTCCCCATAAGACATGGAGA
This sequence comes from Desulfobacterium sp. N47, assembly GCF_051233685.1. Lineage (NCBI taxonomy): Bacteria > Pseudomonadati > Thermodesulfobacteriota > Desulfobacteria > Desulfobacterales > Desulfobacteriaceae > Desulfobacterium > Desulfobacterium sp. N47. Next base: position 13,408 of record NZ_JBAMMY010000155.1, on the reverse strand, counting down.
GGGGAAATTTTATTCGGATGAATCGACCATAAAAAGGCTTATTGAAAACAATCAGGTTGTTATCCAATATGCAATGCCGGAAGGAAAACCTGCTAACGGAAAGTTTCCCTGCAATCCAAACGGCTCTGTAAAAGATATTGCCGGTATATGCGATCCCAGCGGCCGCATATTCGGTCTCATGCCTCACCCCGAGGCCTATAACCATTTCACAAATCATCCTGACTGGACAAGACATAAAGAGTATACGAAGCGTTCAGGTGAAAATGAGCCCAATATAATTCCGACCGGCATACTTATTTTTAAAAACGCCGTGGATTATTTTTTATGAGTTCATAATAAATCCATAATTCCAATTCTTATTACCTGTCATTATAATTTATGCTATTAAATTATTTAATAGTTATATATATAAAATTTAATATTTCTCATATATTTATCTTTTATAGTTTCTTTGCACATCAGATACCTTTTGCATTTAATAGAAATATAATTAAGTTATATTAGCGTGTTAATGTGGTAGTTATTTTGTCTTAAATTATTTATTGCCTGTATTTCAATATATTGGCATGAGGATTGTATAGTAACTGACTATCCAAACAATTAAAACATTATTTAGTAATTGGATTTGCCGGAGAGTAACACATGCAGAAAAAAGCTGGTTTTTCAATGATTGAGTTGATGATTGTCTTAGGTATTATTGCACTTTTATCGGCAATTATAACACCCAATATTTTAAGTTGGTTAAGAAACCAGGGTTTAAGAAGCGCTGTTTCGGAACTTCAGGGCAATTTGCAACTGGCAAAATTGAGTGCAATAAGGCAGAATCAGAGTTGCGATGTTAATTTTGATATAGTTAATGGAAGTTATACTATTCCATGCGCCAACAAGACCGTTTTGCTAAGCAGTTATAGCGGCGGGGTTGTTTTTGGAGGCCCTGGCGCAGGAGATATAACTGACAATACCATAACATTTAAATCAAACGGCAATAGCAATAGTGCAGCTCCTTTAAGTATTTTTTTAACGGACAATAAAAGATCATCATATTATAGGATTAATGTGAATCTTTCCGGAGGAGTTATTACCTCAAAATGGAATGGTGCTATCTGGAAATAGGAAATATTTTATATGGCTTACTTAAAAAAAATATTTAGCTCCGGTTTGCGTTGTGTAGCTTCAAATAAAGGTCTTACTTTGGTTGAGCTCATGGTTGCTATGGGACTTACAACGATTGTTCTTGGGGTGATATATGCTTCCTATACTACCCAATCCAGGATGAACACTAAAGAGGCTGTCGTTTTGAATATGCAGCAGAACATAAGAGGTGCTCTTAATCTTATGGAAAGTGAGATCAGAATGGCGGGGTATGACCCAAAGCCTGCAAGGGTTTTCGGAATAACAGATATAAGATTTAAAGACATTAATGGTAATCCTAATGTAAATGGATACAGCTCAATAACATTTACTGCTGATAACGGTACTAACCCTAATAGTGGAAACGGAGCGCTAGATTCAGATGAGACTTACACTTATAGGATATATGATTACACGAGCGGAAGCCCTGCCGGAATTCTGGACCTGGGAAGAACTATAGGTGGCGGAGGGAATCAAATAGCTGCAGAAGGCATCGATGCGATTGGTCTTGCATATGCCTATGATAATGACGGAGACGGCAAGCTTGATGTATCTCCTAACGGCAATATTTTATGGGCAATAGATACCAATAATGACAATAAGCTTGACACAAATCTTGAAACTGTTGATGACGGCGTAATAGACATAAATGATAATATTGCTGGAACAGCTATTGGAGGTTCAGCTATTACTACTGATAAAATAAGAGCTATGAAATTATGGATACTGGCAAGAACCAAGACGCCGCTTTTAAAATATACTGATAACAATACATATGTTGTAGCTAACAGACGTATAACACCCAATGATAGTTTTAAACGCGAGTTGCTGGAAACCACGATAAAATGCAGGAACCTTGGCTTCGAATAATTTTACATATTTTTAAGGAGTTTTGATATGTATCATAATAATTTTTATAAAAACGTTACCGATACCGCAGATAAATCAGACCGAAAATCTGATAATAAAGGATATACAATGATAGAAGTTCTGATTGCGCTTGCCATTTTTTCGATCGGAATTCTGGGCCTAGCAAAATTGCAAATTATATCGATGAATTATAATAGCTACTCGAGGATGGCAACTGAAGCTACAACTGTGGGTGGTGACGAGATGGAAAGGCTTATGATACTTGCTTATGATGATGCCGATCTTGACCCAGCTTCAAACCCTCATACTTTTGCGAACAATAACCGTACGGTAACATGGAATATTACGGATAATACGGAATATAAATCAATAGTTATGACTATTACCTATGCTATACCAATTACCGGAGATACAAGACGTATTTCACTTAATTACATAAAGCCCCGGGATATTTAAAATCAGAGTATTTATTGAGAGAATATTTAAGGCCGGAGTATCCGGGAATTATTATATATAATGTTTATGTTGAAAGGTTCTTGTTATGAATAAGACCATGCAACTGTTAAAAAATGAAGAAGGATCGGTAATGGTGGTTGTCATTATTATGATGGCGCTTTTATTGCTTATGGGAATAACTGCAACAAACATAAGCACTGTTGAAATGCAGATTCTTCGCAATTCTATAATCCAAAAACAAGATTTTTATAAAACGGAGGGAGGTTTATCAGAAGTTGCTGCCGATGTCGGTTATTCCGGTCTTTCCGGCAGATCATGCCCTGATAACACTGTTCGCTCAAGTTGCTCCGCAAATTATACGATAAAAGATGTTGATACTCCTGTAATACTAACAACCGCTGCCGGTTCAGGCACTGCCAATCCCACAGCAGGGCAGATTGAAAATGTTAAAGATACGACCTGGCCCATTAACCATGAAGATAGCGAAACTGAATATGCGTACAGGGTTTTTTACAAAGGGCAGGGGCCGATACCCAAAGGGGAAGGTGCCGGATTTGGATCATACGTATTTGATATAACAGTTAGAAAGCAAAGTGGTGCTACTGAGGCTGAGATGTCTACCACAATAAATGAAGGATTTAGAAAAATTGGTCCCAAGAGCTGACGTATAGTTTTAAAGATGGCAGTAAAGGAGGAGTTATGAAACCGAACAAAAAGTCAGTAGTCAAATCAAATGGAAGAATGAAAACAGGACATTATATATTTTTAGGTCTTGCGATAGCATTATTCCTGTCTGCAGCAAATATGGTTTCTTTTGCAGATGACACAGATGTTTATCAGCCAAAGGTGAGACATAATGCTGTTATTCTGGTTGATACATCAGACAGTATGTCATATGGCGTTTATGATAATGATATCGATTATCATCAATTTTATCAATACATCTGCTCGATTTGTTCGGGAGGAACTTGTGGATGGAAGGATGCAAGGGATGCTATTGCCGGAGGAAATAAGACCAATGCATATTTTTATCCTGATTCAAGAGCTTATGATAAAACAAAAATCTATCTGGTATATGGCAACATTGGTTTTAATAACGGTGTTACAGGTGATGCCGCCGACCCGAACTATTTGTGGTATACCAGTTCCATGCAAGATACGAAAACATGGATTACTTCATCAGGAGAACTTGTGGATCAGTACGGAAAGCACCCTGGAGAATCCGGATACGAGGGGCGTGTCGGAACGGTAGTCGATTCAACAACTGGTGAAACAATGATTACTTTAGATGGAATTCGACTGCCGAACAATCAGGATAAAAAACTTCATGACTGGCAGGAAAATCCTGACGGATCAAGGGTTGATAAAGGATTTGCCGGCCTTGTGAGGGCTCCCGGATATACATTCAGCGGTTATTTTTACAAAGGATCGGGAGACAGCGGTTTGCCGGTGAATAATGCATCATCTTCATATACTTCAAATGTTGCTTCGGCCAGCACATACGATGGAAAGGCAAAAGATTATTTCTTTATTACCGGAAACTGGATGAATATGCAAATGGTCTATAATCTGGAAATCGTAGTTACAGGCAACACATGGAAAACAGCTTGGGATTATTGTACATATCCGGCACAGTATTATGCTCCGGTTGTTGATTATTCCATGGCTCCTCCTAAAGATGCCGATGGAAATTATTATCCGGCCTATGACTCACTTCAGGATAGTACTTCCAATCATGTCATCTATAACGGCGAAGCATCAAAAATTAAAGTTCATTTCAGCAATGTTTCACTTGGAGCAGGTGACAGTATAAAGCTTTATGACGAAAACGGAAATAGTCCTATAACTATCACATCTATGCCCACAGACGGGTGGACGGGCTGGATAACCGGTAAACAGGTTCTTGTCCGTTTTATTACAGATGCAAATCCTGCTACAGTATCCACGGGCTGGAAGATAGATTCATATCAATACCAATCAAAGACGGATTATAACTTTTTTTCAAGGCTTGATGTAGCAACATCCGCTATTATAAATGTTATTGAATCGACACGTGGAAGAGTCAACTGGGGAATTATGGGTTTTGGCGAGACTAACGCAACTCCTCCTATGAATGCCAGCTATAATGATGATCAGCAGAAACAAAGTATTATTACTGCACTGAATGGTTTTAGCGCAACGGGAGACTCTAATATTGCAGAGTCAATGAATCTAGTTCTGAAAGAATTTAACAGCAAAGCCCAGCAGATTCATAAGGATTGCAACAAAAATTTTGTTATTGTTCTTTCGGACGGCTATGCGGATCACGATACTTTGGGTTCCGATTGGGGATCACCCGTTGCAGACTATGCAGCATTAAACGCTGCCGAAGCCTCTCAATATCATTTTACTCAGGACCCTTTTCAAGATGCCAATCCTCCCGCAGACTATTATGATGATATAGCAGGATTTATGTACTCTCACAAATATACGGATTACACTTCGATCCCGGCAGATGAGAGAGCAGATTCCGCAGACAATATTATTGTCCATAACATCGGTTTCAGCACTGAGTCGCCGATGCTAAAACACGCATCAGATCTTGGCGGAGGTATTTTTCTTACGGCTTATTCAAAGTCTCAACTTGTTAATGCTTTTTATTCATTAGGTATTCTGATAGCAGAATATACTTCCTACACTGCACCGGTTGTTTCGGTGGATGAGACAAACAGGGTACAGTCCGGCGATAGGCTCTATATGGCTTTGTTTAAGCCTAATGCGGAACTTTACTGGACAGGAAATCTTAAGCAATACGGGTTTACATATGGCATTAAGCCCGATTGTAATAAAACTACTAATGAATGGTATGTAGTTGACAGAGCAGATAAATCAGCCACAACATGTGATGGCAGAATGCTTCCGGAAACTACATCTTTCTGGTCAAGCGGTTTTGACGGGGGTGATGTCGAAAAAGGCGGGGTAGGACAGGTGCTTTACAATAACATACCTGTTAAATACGGAAAACTCGATACAGCGATTAATGCGTGTGATTTCAGAAAGATTTATACATATGATAGTACATCAGGCCTTGTACGAGTAGGAACTAATACTCTTACCAATACAGCCTTAAACGTTTCACAAGATACTGACAGATATAAAATTGCAAACTATATTTACGGCTATACCTATGATGCCCATACGGCAGCTACAGCATTAAGCGCTGGTGGATCGCCTTTGGTAGAAGGTTCTCCTGTTTCAAAAAGATGGCCACTTGGTCCCATTATACATTCCAGTCCTAAAATCATCGATTATTTGGATGCCAATAACGATCTTGTAAATCGCTATATTGCTGTTGGAGCAAATGATGGACTGCTCCATGTGTTTAACAATGATAACGGTCAGGAAATATTTGCTTTTATTCCTACAGAGGTACTTCCTTTAATGAAGCAATTTGATTCCAGTGTCAATAATCATCCAAAAAAAGTGTACACTGTGGATGGGTCTCCTGCGCTGCTTCAATTTAAGGATAGCAGCAATGTTGATAAAAAACTTTTAGTTTTTGGTTTAAGGCGGGGTGGAAGAGCATATTATGCATTAGATATAACCGATAATACAAATCCAGGCAACTGGAGTGTAAGGTGGAAGGTAAATAACGGTTCAGCTAATATGGGAGAACTTGGGTATTCTTTCGCCATGCCCAGGCAGATTAAAATTAAGATAAGTACAGATCCGGACACTTATGCAAATTATATTCTTGTGCCAGGTGGCTATGACACAACTGAAGACAAGAACGATCCATTAGCCAATTATCAATTGACAACTACACATACATGCTCAATGGGGCGTGTGATTTATATTTTAAACGCTGATGATGGAGCTGTATTCCAAAAGTTCGACTATAATAATAAATCTGGTATGAAATATTGTTTTCCTGCTGATCCCACTGTTGTGACGGGTCCCAGGGGAGTGTTTCTCGCGGCCTATATGACTGATCTATACGGACAGGTATGGAAACTTACTTACAACAGCACAACAGGCTTCGCTTTGAATCTTATTTTTAAGATGAATCCAATGACAGATCAACGTTCGGATTATTACTGGAGAAATGAGTTTAAAACATGGGTATCCGGAAATGCTTATCCGGGAGGAACAATAGCTTTTAGCCCGGCATTAGGTACGGATATAAAGAATCCCAGAAAAACATTTTACAGCCCTGAAGTATCATATGCCGGGAACTGTTTTACCGATGTACCTGTTCTTTATATGGGTACGGGAGACAGAGAGCATCCTACATTCATAGGTACCTCAACAGGAGGATATGCTCCGGTTAAAAACGGACTGTATGCTTTTTATGATGCTGAGGCATATTATAAGTTTAGTACTGGGGCATATAATGAAGCTGACTATTTTACTGAAAAGAATCTGCTTAATGTAACTTGCGGAGCTATGGAACCTGATCTCATATGGGATAGTAATGCAATTATCTGGCAGATAAAAGCCAATATTAAAACTTATCTTAGGGAAAGCACTAAGGGTTGGTATCTTTTGTTCTCCGAACTTGACGATTGCTATTCAGGAGATAATAACGTCGATTTTAAAAACCAGAATGACCATGATGGCGAAAAAAGCATATCTCCGATAACATTGTTTTCCAAAGTAATTTATGCACCCACTTACCAACCAAATGCAAGCAATGATAACCCATGTGAATATACGGGTAATGGTAGGGTTTTCGCAGTTAACTACTGCACAGGTAATGCTGTCTATAATTTCTACGGAGGTAATGATGATAAAAATGACCCGCAAAATGTTATAAGGAAGTTTACTAGACTCGACAGATACCTTGAGATTGGAACAGATATACCTTCAGGAGTTTCCATAGTAATTCGTCATGGTAAAGCGGCAGGTTTCATATCTGTAGGCGGAAAGATATATCCTCTACCTGATATTGATATGCCAGGCTCAATGATTCCTTTTTACTGGAAAGAGTATAATAATTGATAAGGAGAGGACCAAAATGAACTGCAAAAAAGTTTGTATTATTATTTCATTGATTACCTTTGTGATTTCTTTCAGCTGCATTAACAGCAATGCTATGTTGGCCCCTGAGGGTGTGGAGTCCATAACCGGGATTGTAACCGAAATCAATTCAAATGATATGTCAATAAAAATAGGCCCGCAGTTTTATTACTTTCAGGATGCATCTGTTATGAAAACGATGCTGGAAACGATCAATCTTTCGATAAATATAAAAGCATTGGTGTTTTATAAAAAAATTAAGGATAAGAACCTAATTATACATATCAAAACAAAAAATATAAAAAGAATTAAATCAGGTCGTTAATATAAATGAATTAAAATATCATATATTTATAAGCGATCTTTACAATAAATAATCACATATTACTCTGATGAAATATTAGCATCGATAAAGTAGAAGAAAATTATAAGAAAGGATAACAGATAAATGAAGTTTATAAACTGCTTCATATATAATTGCTGAGATAAAAAAATGCTTGAAATTATATCATATTCATATTATCCTTTATTTTGAGACTGTTATCAAAACAGGCCAGCGATAAATGAGTAATAAGTAATTTTGCATATGAGGGGGATATGAATAAAAAATATATAATAGTGTCCGTATTAACTATCCTGATTGCTGTTGGTTACTTTTATTATAAAGATCGCTCCAAAGAAGAAGACTCGAAAAAATGGCACGGAAAGGAATACGCCCGGGTTGTTGAAATTGCCAATAAAAGTCCAAGAGCAGGGCTTAACGAGATGGGAAGAAGTCTTGAGAAATATTATACCGATAACAAAAGTTATCCGGCAGGCCTTGCCGATCTTTATCCTAAATACATTGCAAATAAAGCTCTTATCGAAGATGTGAAATGGGAATATGTTCCGGGCAAAAATAATTTTATGCTGAAAAAAAGTGTGATCATAAAAGGTAAAACACTGGTTGCATCGATAGATAAAAATCTTAAGCCTGTGTCAGGACAGACAATTATGGTTGCATCGTCAAAATCTGCCAACATGACATATAATAAGGATTCTTTTTCAAACATTGTGTCCGGATTTACTGCTGCTGTTGATTCCAAAAAAGAAGAAAATATAATATCTGCTTCACTTATTGATCCCCAGTTCATGCTGGTCAAAGAAACTGAAAATGTGCCGGATTTCGAAAATGAAATTAGCCGTAAATATCTTGCATGGAAAGATGACAAGGGAGTAAGGGGCTTTGGTAATATTCAATATCCGCATATTGCCAGAATTTCAATATATAGTGATGGAAAACAATATGACCTGAAGAGATCTGCTGCCGTTAAAAGTGCTTTAGTATCAGATAAAAAAAATCCTGGAGATAAACGTGATCTTGATATAATTGCTTCAGAGCAGAGCGAAAAATACCTTGTCTGGAAAGATAAAAATGGAAATTTGGGTTTTGGCAATCTGCAGTATCCTGATGATAGAAATGTTGCATATATAAATGTTGATGGGAAATGGCGGAAAACCGGAAGCTAAGCATATGGGGAGAGGCATATGAAGGAATATATTACCTTACACCTTAATAAATTAAAAGAAGATAATGGTTTTACGCTGATAGAACTTCTTACTGTAATGGCAATCATAGGCATTCTAGTGGTAATCGGCTCTGATATGTACATGAATTACAGAGCGAAAGCTTATGATGCTGCAGCAATAAGTGATGGCAGGCAGCTGCTGAATGCAGTAATGAATAGTATTGTTTCTTCAGATGATGTCGATTATGCACATGCTGAAAACGGCGGCAATCGTGTAGGAGCTACAGATACTTCCGGGAGCCCCAGGGCTCCTATTCTATTTCTTTCTCCATCAACCAGACTGCGAATAGACGGTCCTTCAAATACACCAGGTGATATTTTTATAGAAGCTCACTTATACAGTGTTGGCGGAACAAAAGACTCATCGCCTAGCGGAAGAAGAGAATTTTACTGCATTGTTGATGAAGCGAATGGATTATCTTCGTTTTCCATTGAATAACATATATTAATCAAATTATTAAAAGCATGAAAATATTATTGCTGCTTTGAATCTGCGATAAATTATTCTACCGGACTTCCAACTAATGAACCTATTGGTATTTCTTTATCTGATCTTGTAATAAGTGCGGATGCTGTGGATTGTTCTGAAAAAAGAACTAAAAGCTTTCCGAAATCGACCGGAGCAAGTAATGTTGCAGACAAATTATCGGGAGTAATGTTTTTCTTCTCTCTGTAATATATTGTGTAAAACTGCCCGGGCTTTACTCCGTCATTTTTTCCTTTGTCTATAAAAACTATTGTGTTGTCGCCAATTATACTTCTTTCTTCTTCAGGAATTATCACACTGCCTTCAATTCCTTTTTCGCTTTTAATTATTGGTATCTTGCGAGATATTGGTTCATAAGGCATCAAAAGATCGTTTAAATCTATTTCTCTGAAGGACTTTAATACCCTGGCAATAGCGTAAAGTGGCTCAACCGTCTTTACTTCAACTATACCGGTTAAGTAATACTGCTTTCCAATTAATGCGCCCGTTTTGCTGTCTGTTAATGATTTCAGCATCCGGTAAATCGTATATTTGGAGCCAGGTTCAAACTTAGAATTATTTTCATATTTTATGTATACAAGATCTCCTTCGCTGATCGCCACTTTATCATCTTTAACTTTAAATATTGAACCATTGGGTAAAACAGGCTCTTTTTTGATAAATCCCACACTGTCGATAGCCGGATAATTAAAATATAAGGCATCTATATCACATGACTTTTCGGTCTGGAGAGTAGTTTTGGTTTCATCCGATTTTAGTATATTATCAATAATTAAATCAGAATCTTTGCTGTAGAAAAGACGCAACTTATCGCCCGGCTCTATAAAATGAGGGTTTTTAATATATTTGTTTTCTTTCCAGAGTTCCGGCCATGCCCATGGAGAATCAAAATATTTTTTTGAAATACCCCATAGCGTATCTCCTTTTTTTACAGTGTAGTAAACACCGGTTTCATGTTCAAGGACATTCTGATTTTCAGCGGCGCAAAGATAAGCAGAAATAGCCGGAATTGAGGTTAATATGCAAATAATTGTAAATAAATATTTATGTGTAAAAATATAGCGCATACATCACCTCTATTTATTTTGCAGATTAATGATTAATTATAGAAATGCTTCAATTTGATTATTAAGGTTTTTACTTGACATTATTGATAATAATTAGTTTGAAAATACTTGTTTGTCAAGTATATTATCATTAACCTGCATCATTAGGCATCCGAAAAGATTATGGCTAATATAAATTAGCTGTCTGTCAATTATGCGAAAAAAACACACAGGCGAAAAATTAAAGTACAGAAAAGATAGGCAGGCCGTTATCCGGAAATTCAGATTATATCACTTATATTTTATAATGCATAGAACCGGTTAAATATATTTATGAAATGCTATAAATATAGCGGACACCTCTAAAAGTGTGTTATAAGGAAAATACTTGCAGGTGTGCTAAAATGGCAATAAGGAAACAGTGTCACTCAAAACAGTATAAAATTAATGCTGGATTACTTTCATATGTAATTGTTTCAGTGCCGCCAACCCGCTCCATTTCTTTTTGAGGAATGATCGTGTCCATTGTTCTGCTTCCGGCAGTATCGGCATGTGCAATGGCTCGTATGTTACTGAACTCTTTTTCAAGTAAGCCCATCCATATTTCTTCCAGAGGGATATAATCTTTCAGATACAAAGAGCAATCAAACTATGATCAATCTCCAGGCTGCCGCAGAATAGGCTTGTAAAGGAACTGGTTGCTCATGGAATTGTCACGATGGATGCTGCTAACCGCTATCTGACAGAAGTGTATATACCGGCCTTCAATGCCGGGTTTATGCAGCCTGCAGCCGAGGATGGATTCTAATCCTGCGGGTTGCATACGTATCCATACCCAAGCCCAAACGGAACATATTTATGACAAATGCTATAATACCACTGATGAAGTTGTGGTGCAAAATCCCAGGCGCATCCAAACCTGCTTTCATAGGCTAACTACTTTTTATAATTTTTCATAATACTTATCTCATTATGTCATTAAGGTCATGGGCGTCTCTAAAAATCTCATTGACAAGTTTCGTATTATGTTATTAATCTCAAATTTTATTTATTAGGAATAAGTTATAAATTGTGTTTTATCAATATGATAATAAAGGAGATAATATGAAAACCAAAAAAATTGTACTTCCTGAATCGGAACTTCCGAGGCAATGGTATAATATCCAGGCTGATCTGCCCACACCTTTGGAACCTCCGCTCAATCCGGCGACAAAACAGCTTATTTCTCCGGAAGATCTTGCTCCGATCTTTCCTATGCCCTTGATTGAACAGGAAGTGAGCCAGAAAAGATGGATAGATATTCCGGAAGAAGTTCTCGAAAAATATCTTATATGGAGGCCTTCCCCTCTTTACCGGGCTTATAATCTTGAAAAATATCTTGATACTCCTGCCAGGATCTATTTTAAAAATGAAGGGGTAAGCCCGGCCGGAAGTCATAAACCGAATACCGCTGTTCCGCAGGCTTATTACAATAAAATTTCCGGGACAAAAAAGATTTATACGGAAACAGGTGCAGGACAATGGGGCAGCGCGCTTTCTTTCTGCTGTGCAATGTTCGGTCTGGAGTGTAAAGTTTTTATGGTAAGGATTAGTTTTGACCATAAGCCTTACAGACGTATAATGATGGAAACCTGGGGCGCCACCTGTGTCGCAAGTCCAAGCAATGAAACAAATACAGGACGCGCCATTCTTGCAAATGATCCAAACTGCCCCGGAAGCCTGGGTATGGCCATAAGCGAAGCAATCGAATGTGCGGTTGCCGAAGAGGATGCCAAATATTCCCTTGGAAGTGTATTAAACCATGTAATGCTTCACCAGACTGTAAATGGGCTTGAATGCCAAAAACAGATGAAAATTGCAGGTGATTATCCTGACGTAATCATCGGATGTTCAGGCGGAGGCAGCAATTTTGCCGGAATGATACTTCCTTTTGTAAGAGATAAAATTAACGGGAAAGACATTGATATTATCGGCGCTGAACCTGCTTCATGCCCGACAATGACAAGAGGACCATTTGCATACGATTTTGGTGATACTGCCCAAATGACTCCTTTGCTTGCTATGCATACCCTCGGTCACAATTTTGTTCCCGAAGCCATACATGCCGGAGGGCTGAGATATCACGGCATGGCGCCTATTATAAGCCATCTGCTGGTAAACGATATAATAAGAGCCGAATCCATTAAACAACTGGAAACATTTCAAGCCGGAATCACCTTTGCAAGAACTGAAGGATTCATCAGCGCTCCTGAAACAAACCATGCAATTGCGCTTACCATTCGCGAAGCTCTCAAGGCAAAGGAAGAAGGAAAAGAAAAAGTAATTCTTTTTAACTGGAGCGGTCACGGTCTTGTTGATATGGGCGCATATGATGCCTATCTTACCGGAAAGCTTTCGAATCATATCCTGGAAGAGGAAAAAATTCAAAAAGCTCTTGCCGACATAGAACCTTTACCCAAGCCGCAACAATTTAAAAAATGAATAAAAAAGAAGAAACGATAACACCGCCGGGAGATGATCTTTCCATTCGTTGTCCAAAACTGGGGCATCAGATATTTTTTTCATATTGTTTACATGAAAACAACAAGCTGCCTTGTTTTAAAATATTGGATTGCTGGCATACCTATTTTCAGGCGGAAAAGTATTTAAAAGATACTCTTACGCAAAGCGATTGGGAAGCAGCATTTGAAACACCCAGGAAACCTAAAATATTAAGAGTCTGTCATAATATTATTGTAACATATTAGCTTGTGTTCGGTAAGATGGTGTAATTCCACTCTCCATGAAAATCATCCATCTTCATATTCACTTTTAGAAGATCTTCATCAGATACCTGTATGCCTTTGGGATAC